>CAXTCQ010000047.1:0-36700 GCA_964242965.1 uncultured Calothrix sp.
GGGAGAGGGGGAGAGGGGGAGAGAGGGGAATGTCTGTAAGTATGGTTGAGGCGGTAATGAGTTGAGTGGGTGCAGAAGTATGAATTTCGTTCTTGGGTTGAGAAAAGTCTGTCACCGCAGATTCGGAACTACCTGGCAAAGAGTTACTGGTGGCTGGCAAAATTATTTGTGGATGGACAGCAGCGATCGGTTGAATGTGGAGTAAGGGTTGCCCAGTTAGTAACTGATAAGCCCCTGGAATATTTAATTTACCGACTAAACAGCGTTCTGGTTCTTCCACTTCTTTAGGGTTGCAGGGAATGGCGCTGTTGAGCAGGGCAAGCCGAACGGCTTCAGCGTTGGGTTGTTCGCCGCGTTGCAATTGCAGACTCATTAGCAAGGCAGAGAGACCTGTCATTAAAGGAGCAGCCAAACTAGTGCCTTCTTGACGAGCGGGTTCATCGGTGCCTGGTTGTGCCGCCACGATGTTTTCGCCCGGTGCCAGAATGCCCTGTTTCTGGTAGTGTCCGCCCCAGTTGCTGTAATTTGCAGGTTGCCCATTGTCTTTCATCATGCCCACTGCTAAAACGTTGGGTAGAATAGCAGGGGCACAAAACCATTCGCCCTTGTTGTTGCCACTGGGCGCGACAATCAGAATATTATTGTCTTGGCACTGTTTCACCGCTTTCTGGATCATTTCGTGGGCAAATCCGGTTTGGGTGGGATGACACGCGGCACAGTGGATAATGTCTACGCCCAGTTCCAATGCCAGGTTAAATGCGTGAGCTAGGTTGAGCGGAGAGAGTGCTTCATCGCTAGTTGCAGTTTCAAATAGGGGAATATTAATAGCGGTGCAGTAGGGAGCCACTCCCTCAACGGGGGAACCGGGTTGCCCAAACATCGTGCCAAAGATGCCCGTCGCATGAAAGACACCCTGAAGACGCTCTCGCACTGGTTTGGGAATTGTGTCTTCTAGCGCTTTAATCTCTGCCTCTAATGCTTCAATTGCGGCGGTATAGTTAGTATTTGAGGGAATTTCTGGTTTCAGTCTTTTTTGCGGCTTGGAGGCACTTAACTGGCGATATTGTTCCAGTAGTGGTGTATCTGTGTTTTCTAGCAACGCATTGAAGACAGTAGTAGCTTTGCCGTACCATTGCCCATTATTTAATGATGTAACCTGAGTAATGGGTTGAGCGATCGACTCAACGTTGTCATCGGATGATATTGCCGTATCTATATTATTTTGGCTTTCCTGCTCTTTCATGGCTTTCTTGAGGGCTTTCTTCTGATCCTGCAACGCCTTAATTTTGAGTTCCTGTTGGATATGGATTGGATCGATCGGCTCTAAGTCGGTTTGCCAGTATGTCGCGGCTTTGCTCAAATTAGCACCGCGAAAGCAAGCGCGATCAAGATCCGCAAGACCATCAAGGACAGCTATTTTGATACGAGAATCGCCGAGGGTAAGAGCTTGCAGGGCAGCAAAACCAGGAATGGTATTAAGGTCAGGCATATAAGTAATCGATTAAATAAAATCTTATAAAGTGGCTCAATCGGTGAAACTTTTAGGAGAAATTGTCGTTTGTTTGCTTGAGTGAACCGAGACTAAACTCTCCGACAGAAGACTCCTCGTATTCATTCAAGGCGGCTACTTTAGAAAACTGTTCCGAATTACCTGAGCCGATCGCACTGGGAGCTAACTTCATGGCAGTCGCAACCAGATAAAATGTTTGATACAAAACACCAATATGTTTTAAAATCAAACCGTAACCAATAGCATAATATTTCCAGAACAACCGCCCAAATCTGGCTGTGATAATGAAAAGCACTTGTGGGATATCCTGTTGTCCAGTTGATTTCCAAGCATCGAAAATTAAGGCTTCAACCTCTGGATTCCAATCCGCAATCAGGTGCAACGTGTGAGACAGGGGTTGATAGTGGTATAATCCTGAATCTAATCCCTGACATTGATTGATCGCAGTATAAATCTCCAGTTCGTATAACGCACCCCCGCAGGGATAGGGACGTTTAGTCAATTCTCCAATGTTCAGAGGATCTTCCTCTGGAGTGTAAACTTCTTTCACCCTGGCACAGCGATATAGAAACTCTCCCAACTGGTTAAGGGTTATGGGCTGGCGATCGTATTCTCGAATCGATTGCCTCGCCTCGATCGCTGTAGTCAACGAACAATCTGTTTTGGCTAAAATTGCCAGATCCGGTTTCTCTAACGGAATCACTCGTTGGCGTAGCCCGCCGCAGGCATCGCTCATGGGTAGTTTCACAACTCCCGATCGCTCACGATCCTCGAAGCGAGGAGGTTTCGATTTATACGGATCGTCTAATCGTTGTAAACGGGTTTGGCGATGAAACAGAAGGTTGTGAAATTGCCATTGGGCTAACGCTTTACTTTCCGGTTCTAGCGGGATCATCTCAGTTGCAATTAGCAAGTAAATCAAAGATTGCGCTATCTCTACATCTATCAGTAACTCCGCCAAATTTAAGCATGTGAATGACGAATCGAATTGAGCCAGTTTCGCAATTACGGCGGTAGCCCGCCAATCTAGTAGAATAATTTTTGCTTTGGAGAGGGGAGATTCTAAAATAAACTGTTGGTTCTCCTGATGCAGGAAGGCAAAGCGAGACAGCATCAAAGGCTGCTGCCAATCAAAAATAGGAGAAATTAATTGATAATTTTCAGCGATCGGGATGGCGCTGGCTAACGGTAAAACAGAATGGCAAATCCAACCAAGGTTAATCAGCTTTTGCAACTCAGCCTCAAAGCTTAAGCCGTCTTTGACTCCATCAGCTTCTACAACCAAGGCGGTTAGCTGGGCGATGGTTAGGGCGGAATGCTTCAGGTGTTCTAGTGCCGATCGCAAACCGGGCTTGGGATGCTCCAGGGTGAGACATTGGGAGGTGGATTGTAGCGTTAGCCGATCGCCAACAGTTGTGAGGGAGATGTCGGGTAGGAAAGACAGGGTGAAGGAATCAGACATTTCAAAACACCATTGGCATCGGGTTCATCTGGTCTTCGGTTAAGGGAGCAGAGCGCCACCCCAGCTTTATGGGTACATTATACAACCGTCCCGCCCCAAATCGTGACCAAAAGTGACGTAAACCGGGTACAATAACTTTGACGACGGGTAAGCCAATATCGGGGCGAGTTTGATTTAGCACCAGCATCTCTAGCCCAGCACGTCTAGCGACTTCTACACAGGTCAATACATCTTGCTGAATATCATCGCTCCACTGCTGCGGGTAATCGGCATATTGTTTGGGCAGTGTTTGTGTACAGGAAGCGAGATAAGGCTGATTAGCTAACGTTACCTGGGTAAACCAGTGCTTTGTGGCTGAGTCTGGGGCAGTTGAATAATCTTGCCGATCTACATCAAAACCAATTTGATTTACCTCGGTGACGGCTCGTGAAATCGCAATTTTCGGGTCGAAATGTGCCCCGTATCCGGCAATAATTCGTTCTTCACTGCCACCCACGTTACGACAGAGAGCGGCAAAGGCGGGAATGTTTAAGTCGGTGGTTAAATCGAGTACCCATAGTTCTCGTTGCTGGCAAAGATACCAATCTTGCAACTCTAATAGATACGAATCGTTGAAGCTAGCTAGGTCTACATTTGGGCGCGATAGGCGATTGTACCACCAGATAGCGACGCTATCACGCTCCACAAGTTCTAAAAATCCTTGCAGAATAGCATCTTCTAGCGTTCCTCCGGCGGCGTTGCCGTTGGAATCGGCAAAACAGAAGCGATCACCTTTGGGCAATCGGTAATTGTAGTAACAAAAGGCGGTGGGGAGGTATTTGTGCGTTTGCTCGGTCATTGACCAAACCGGAGTCCAGTCAACAGCTTGAGTCTCATCAAAAAGTTGCGGAATCCAATCGCTATCGACGATCGCCTTTTGATTCAACTCCTCTCGGTTTTGATACTGAGTATCACTAAACAGCAAACACTGAGCCGGATGAATGGCGCGTTCGCCCAACTCAGCCAACTTAGAATTGATTCGAGGTTCATCCCCTTGGTAGATGCCAGAATAGCGTTCTATTGCTTCACAAAAACCGCTTGCCTGAGATTGGCGATCGGTTTTGCCTTTGCCGCCGCTTTTGTGCCTGAGCGATTTTCGCAAACGATTTAGGTTTGAGGAGGAACCGAAGGCATGGGTAGCGCTGTAGGTATGCACGAGGGGGTTATTCGGGTCGGACACGCGCACGAGAGCGCTGACAACTCCGGTAATGGGGCTGATTAGGTGTTCGTAGCGTTGCAGAATTTGCTCTGGTGTAAAGGCGCGATGTCCGCCATCCTGGGTAAATAGTTTTTTGCGGCTGGTGAGAGCGATCGCACTATTGACCTGTTGACTAATTAAATCAGGATTGCCACAGGCGGGACATTGAGGGCGCTGAGTCAGCGTGTGCGTTTTTAGGGTAAGGTTCGTCTGATCCAGCGTAATCAGTTTCCCAGCTAACGTCTGAATTTTCGATTCTGGGACAACCTGCTTCACCAGCCATTTAGCAACTTCGGTAGTCGTGAGTGCGATCGCTGCCTGTACCGTCGAAGGCAACGCAGCAAAAGCAGTCGGTAAATACCTCCTTTCTTCTCCCCATCTCCCCATCTTCCCTTGCTGCCGCAAAACGGATGCTTCCACTTCCCGGTTGCCGTTGAGTCGATGCGCGAGACATTCCCAACATCCCGTTTCCCCCGGATGAAAGTAAGGACCCAGCCACAGGATGCCGCCGATCGGCTTGACAAGAAGCCAGGGTTGCTTAGTTTGCAGGGCTGTTTTATTGATGCGGCTAAGTTCTGGCTCTTGATAGTCATCGGTGAGAACAACCCGCAACGAACAACTCCCAGAGTGTCTTTCTCTCGTCTCCCCGTCTCCCCCTAGCTGCACAGGAACCCCGATCGCCTGCAACGCTTCAATTAAATTTTGCGCGTCTACTGTACCAACGGCTGTCACAAAAACTTGGGTTTGGGGTAGGCTCAAGCTCACCATTTGCGGGTCTACATTCAGCAAACTCCAAAATGCGGCGGCTTCACGGGTGAGGCTGTGGGCGGCATCAGTGAGGTAGCCTTTGGCGTTGAGGCGATCTAGGACATAATCAAAGTGTTCAGGGGGAACTTGCCCATCAAGTTTTTGAATAATTTCTTCTCGCGTGTACTGACCATTGAGCAGAGGAAGAATCTGGCAATAGAGGCGACCTGTCAGCGCGTGGGTGGCATATTCGCTTAGTAAATAGACGTTTTCGGGTTCAATAATTTCGACGCGAAAGTGAGGTTTAATCTGGGGAATCTTCATATATTGAATTAGACAAACGCCCCCGCAGCGAAAGCGTGAAAGCATCCACAGCCAGATGTTTTGAGTTGGTTATAGCTGCGGTCCCCAAATCCTGCCGGATCGTTGAAGTTAGCGCCGTGCAGCAATTTCATCCGAATGTTAACTAACTCTTCGACACTACCGTGAATTATATCAACGGCTTCGTGCGGCTGGATTAAATCGGGACGTTTGACGGGAGGGGATTGTTTAGGAAGTTTCATGGTTTGGTTCCTTTAAGTGAATTGGGGCGTGTTTAAGCTTGGATGATGCAAAACGTCGCGTAGATATTTATAATCTTACGCCGAGAAAACGTCGTCACTTCCAGACTGGGTATGCTTACCACGTCACAATTCGTTCCAATAATAGAGAATTTAAACTGCAACGGCTAGAATGCCGCGAAGTGTTTCTTTATGCTATCAAACAAGCTATTGACAAATTCAACTTTAAGCTGTATTCAGTCTGCATCATTTCGAATCACATCCACTACTTGATTGAATCGGCTCAACCCGATGATTTGCCGAAAATTATGCATTTCCTCAACTGGTATACCGCGATGTGCTTTAACCGGATGCTAAACCGCACAGGACACTTCTGGGAGAAGCGATATTTTTGTGATGGCTTTCCCGTATCAGATAAGGAACGGGCACTCAACACGCTGCGCTACATTCACGGCAACCCCAAAGCCGCCAAAATGCGATCGGGATTCTTCTATGAGTTCAGCAACTAGGGTAGCTATGACCAACTAACCAATGATGGCTTAACGAGCGTGGCATCCGGCATTCTTAAACCTTAGTAACAGCCTAGAAGACTGTGCCCGAAAGTACTGGGGATTTTGTAATCGATACCAACCGAAAAGTAAGCCAGCCAGAAAGTGCGGTTGGGGAAACAAACTCCTAGCTGGCTTAGACCTCAAAACCGCAAGAAGCGAGGGAAGTAGGGGAGGCAAGGGAAGCGGGGAAGATGGAAGGAGTGAAAGGAATAGAACTGACATTGAGAAGTTAGTCAACTCAACTACAGCCTTCATCTCCCCCTGCTCCCTCATCTCCCCTGAACCTCGTCCAAGGCTATCGAGCAGAGGAAGCCCCCAGGTGAAGGCAATAGCTGAGCGATTCATCCGGGCGAATCAGGCTCCTAAACGGGGAGATAAGTAGTTTTGAGGGGAAATTGACTCTGGGGTAGAGTGGGAACCTATTCTGCGTCGTCTCCATCATAAGAACACCTACATCTACTTGCTCTTACTGAGGGTAGTACTGATACATTACCTGCATCCCCATCCAGTTGGGAGAGAGCTTCTTCGGATAGTTCCAAGAGTTCGCTCGGCAGTTGTCCGGTGGTGATGCGGTTGACAGGTTGGGCGGGTTGGGGCATCAGGTTAAAGTTGTCCATGAGAAAAGGTTTCCTTTTTTTCGTTTGTGAATGTCCCGTTGTCGAGCAATTGCTCAGTCGGTAGGTCTGACCGCTTCTTTTGTGAAAGAATACTGTTTGTTCACCGTCTCATCAATACGGTGTAGACCAGGTTCTCACGTCACCCAGCGTCACCGGAATCAAATCGCTGACATCAATCGTGAACCGGAACACTTTCTTGGCACGGCGACTGTTTTCCGGGTCAAAGAACTTCAACTTCACATCCCAACAATCGCTATCCAAGCGACAGAAGGGGCTTTTCTCCACAGTGATGCTGTCCAGTTCCATGCCAGTTGCTACCGCTTCGGCAAACGTGGAAGCCGCTTGGAACGCATTCGTGGCGGCAAAGTTGAGCGCCCGATCTTGAGACGTGGTGCCAAGATTTCGTAAATCGTAGTAAATCCGGTTGAGGAAACTGCCCAACGTGCGCCGGATCGCGTCTTCTTGGGCGTCTCCGACGGCAGTTTGCACCCTCTCTATGGCAGCCGATACGAGTGTATTGATCTTCCAGCCATATATGCCTCGCGGGTTTTGCGGTGCAATCAACGGCACCACCTGCCCAGAAAACAGCTTAACGGTGCGCCCGGTCAAAACTCCCGGAATACTTACTCGTTCTACATATTCTTCGCTGCTTTCGGCCTGAATTTGCCCTGCCAATAGCTCTTGCAAGACGGCGTAGGTGTCTCGCGCAAAGGCACCTTGCGGCTCGATCGCATAAATTGGGGTCAACTCGATGTTCAATATCCAGATGAGCGATCGCGATTCCGAAGGACTTGCCGCCAGGTAATCCACCATTTGCCGTGCATCGTAAGGGTTCGCTGGAACCACAATCGCGTTAATGTTGTAGGCAGGCATCAATTGTTTGAAGGAATCTCGCCTTGCCTCAGAGCTAAAGTCATAGCCAAGCGTACCCAAAGCATAAACAAGTTGACTGTCAGCGAGTTCGCTCTTCGCTTGACTGGCAGTGACAAAGTTCGAGCTAGATTGAGTCATAGTGGATACGCTTTGAGTCCTTAAGTGAGTGGTGGTGGTGGCTCTTGAGACGGGGCTTGAGGAAGCGATTAAACTTGCAGCCGATTGAGCAGGGTTTACAGGTGCGGCAGCAAGGGCTGCGGTAGGTTGCACGGCTGTAACTGTTTGCGTGAGGGATGCAACATTCCTTAAATCATCAACGGTGGGTTGAGCGGTTAATTCTACCTCGCTTTGTTCCATTCCTCCACAACCGCAGCCAGAAGCTGCAACCGCTGACAAAGTATCTGACACAGTTCCTCCAAACAGGTATTCAAGAGTTCCAGAGATATTGAGTTTGCCAACTAAACAACGAGGTATATCGGGGGTATCGACAGGCGAACAGGGCAATGCAGTATTTAATAGTGCTGCCCTGACTTTTTGCGGATCGGGGGTTTCGCCCCGCTGAATTTGTAAACTTAATAGCAGCGCTGCTACTCCCGTTGCGAGCGGTGTAGCAAAACTTGTCCCACTCAACCGAGTTGTTTTGCCTCCGGGTTTTCCCCCCAGGATATTTTCGCCCGGTGCCAAAATGCCTTGAGCCTGATAAGTTTCGCCCCAGTTGCTGAAGTCCATCGGTTTACTTTGGTCGTCCATTGCCCCAACCGCTAACACGGCGGGCATTGCTGCCGGAACATGTAAACAAGCGCAGCCATCATTGCCTGCTGCTGCCACAATCAGCACATTCTTTTCTTTGGCTAGCTGCACCGCTCGTTTAAGCCACCCTTCTGCCTCACCAACATCTGTGAGTTGCCCACCGCTAATGTTGATGATGTGCGCCCCAGCGTTGACAGCTTGCTCGATCGCACGGGCTAGATCGAGTTGAGACAACTGCCGTCCTTCATTTGCGAACACCGGAACGATCAATCCTTTACATTGAGGGGCAATTCCCCTGACAGGGCTACCCCACTGACCAAAGATGATGCTGGCAACATGAGTGCCATGCAGAGATATCGCGTCATCAGGATTTGCCTCCCCATTAACCAGCGTCGGTAGCTGGGTCAAGTCTGCTAGCAGGAAACAGGGATGCTTCAAATCAATTAGTCCGTCGAGTACAGCAATGCAAATTTGTGAGCTACCCGACGTTTTTGCCCATAGTGACTCAAGAGCTAAAAGATTCATTCCAAAGAGCGATCGTGGGATCATTTCATTCATAAATCGAATGCAAAGCCCTATTCTAGACACCTCAAAATACGAGGCTTTATTATTTTACTGTGCTTAAAGTCATGGAACAGACATCACTAGCTTTCAAGCAACTACTATAGAGCTATCAACTTGTTTTACGTTATAGTATTTTTACTGAAAAAAGTAACTTTCTATTAAGGTATCTTGTAATCGATTGCCTACGATAGTGTTGAAAGCGATCGCTAGCTTGTTCTTTAAGCGGATACTGCCACCATCTATTAATAGTAATCGTTTGGGTCGTTGTGAATTCTGTTTATTAGAGTTCATTATATTTAGATTTTTATAATGATTTGAAAAAGTGAAGAAAAATTGTGCAGCGATATCAGTCTCAGGACTACTTTTCTTCAATTCATTATATGGGTTTTGTCGGTTATAACCTATCTAATTGTAGGATGTCAACCCTTGTTATTTTTCTACTGTCAATTAATAAAATACGTTGGATAGCACTATAGATGTAACTCAGATAATAATAAGTAGGTCGGCACGAATAAAGCAAACTGGTTATAGTCGTCATTTATAAGTTGTCATTGGTCATTAGTAAGGATTTAAAGCATATTTACGAGTCGTAACATACTTATGTTTATTTCCACTCACTTATTTACTACGACTTTAACTTATATGAGTTAACATTTGGATATGCGTGTTTAATAAGCAAGAAGTGAGCAGCGATGCCCTTTCAAATGTTTTCTGCCCGTAAATCTACAGCCACAAAATAAATATAAAATTAGTTAGTTCAGTATTTTTACTGAACTAATACGCAGTTTGTTAGATTTAAACTGGATGCGTGAAGGGTGGTAACACCAGGGCAAAAGCATCTTATTTAGCGACTAAGCTATTGACTAAATACTTTAGCTATGCATCAATGATAAAATAAGATTTAGCGCCGAGGGCATTTTATGTACTTACAAAACTTTGGTACAAAAATTGACTAAGCGATAAGTCAAGAAACATTGTTTAATGCCATAATTTGAGGGTTTGTTGAGAATATAGGCTTATTAATGACAAGATTTGGTCGCCCTTAGTAGAGTTTGAGCATGAGCGCGGGATCACTTTTTGATTGAGCTTGAGTTCAAGGAGTGCAACCACAGTTGCTAGAGTTTGACTATGATGCCGCGATGACTCTTTTGTTGAGATTGTCGTTAGTCCGGATGAAAATAATTTATCTAATGTTCTGCCTAACTTACCATCGTTGAAATATTCAGCCTTAACCCCTTCTCCTATTAAATGCTCACACGCTTTTGTCTCGAAAAATTTTGAAAATATATAAAGTGGACTGGAAACAAAACCAAGTCCATTTAAAATCATAGCTTTTACTACATGCCCAGAACTGACTTTTTCTGCAACATCGTTCCCTAATAAATCATTAATTATTTCTACTAACCCAATTGAATCAATAATTCCTGCAACTATACCTAAGCGATCAATATTTTGAACTTCGATATCTTTTAGATTAAACATAATAGCAGATGCAAATGTGTGTACCTATTTATATTTTCACATTTTTATGTATCGTCTTTTACTAATTAAATAAAATTTTCTTTAACTGACTGGCTTTTGTTGTACTAACCCAAGTTGCGTTTTTACTTGAGATTGCGCTCTTTGCAAGCGCCGATAAGAGCGATCGCATGATCCTCATGGGTGCTTCGCACCCACAGATTGATAACCCGCAACTTGGGTTAATAGCCTTGTAAAAGCTTTTGATTAACAAATTGTAAAAGAGTATATATAAATATCCATCAGTATTTATACTAAATATAGAGCTTCCCAATCGAGTCAGGTACAGTGGGAGTAAAGCGGTATGGATAAGCAAGCTACGTAGAGAAGCGTCGATAAATATAAAATTCACAAAATTCGAGAGCGAGCATAAGAAATTCTTGGTGGCTGACGCCAGAAATACGGATGAAATTAATAGAATCAATCGATGAATACTATAAATATCGCATTCACTCATCCATGTGCCAAACAACCCCTTTTCATATTTTGCTCGTGCGTTGCAATTAAAAGTAACTGCAATCCCAAAAAATGGGCAAAAGGGAAAGTTACTGGTTTGAGACTAGATGAATATTCAGCAAATACCTGGAACTACACAGTTGTTTTTGATTATCCACAAGGTTTTTGCGAAGAATTTATCGAGGATGATTTGGTAGCGGTAAATGAAATTCTTTGCTCAAGCATTAGTTAAAGCAACAGAATCGCAACTATCAATTCTACAACATTTCTAATCAACCAAAATCACTTCACTGCTGGTATTTATCATCAGCAGTTTTTATTTTACGGCTCACGCCTAGACCCTAGATCGGTTGTAAACCTGTAAAATCAAAGATTTTAAAACATGAAAACGCTGTAACAAATAATCAACTGGCTTAAGCAATTTACTGATTCAAATATTCTCTACAAGCACTAACTCGGCTTGAAATATACAGAAGCAATAAAGCACTTAACCGAATCAACAAAGCGCTATTGGCTCTTAGATGCCATTTTCTCCCATCAAACTAAGAACTTTCTCTCCAATCCCAAATTGCGGAAATTTAAAATTTGGTATTTGCAGGGCAAAGACAATTCTGGCATTTTGATTTGCGAATGGGATACAAACTAAAGAGTATTACGGTAAGAAATAACATACACTGATTTCCCTTTACTCGATATCAAAGTGTATCTGATCAAAAGGGTACTAATGTAACGTGAATATTGATGATTATTTACCAAGCATGAAAGTTATGAATGGAAAAAATATAACTCAGATTGAGCTTGATTTTTTTGTAATTAAGATTGGTACGAAAGTTAAGGTTAGTGGATATGACTGCCATAACTGGTTAAACTTGACAAATAGTGTTGGTATCGTTGATTCTTACTTACAAACTACTGGCGATTACAAAATTTCTTTTAAGGATAAGCCAGGTATTGTTCCTGGTACTCATCTAACTCTTTATTACAGACGCGAACAATTAGAAATTATTTCTAGTCGTGGAAGATGAAGTTGAGAACACTTAGCAAAAAAGAAAAAAGCGCAAGCCAATACTCAGTCTCAACAGATTAATCACAATATCAATAAGTTATTTACTAGGAGGTAAAAAAATTAAAAAAAATGGTTATTTGCGAAAATATACAATAGGAATAGTCACAGGATTAAGATTAGATAATTATCGCCATATCACTTAGAATTACATGGTAGGATTCGACTCTTCTTAGGGATACTACTAAAAATTAGCCTAATAAAAGTTAACAAGTGAAGACGAAACCGTCTGTTAAATTCAGTTTCAAAACTACTAAAAGTACTTTAATCATAACCAAAAAAGCTGCTTGACTGCTGGTGTATTTTGCTAGCAGTTATTTTTTTCGGCTCACGCCTTTAGATGAATGAAACAAAATCTGGAGGTCAAATCTGTGGAAAGTGCTGAACAAATCAATGCTAAACTCAAGCAATTTATCGGCTCTGAAGTTATCTATAAACACTGGTTAGGGATTAGATACACAAGTGGAATTAAGTATCTAGCATCAGCCGCAGAATGTTTTTGGTTAATTGATTGTATTGCATCTCATCAAACCAAAGACTTGCTTTCAAATCCCAAACTTCAAGAATTTCAAATCTGGCATTTACAAGTTAAAGATAACTCCGGCATTTTGATTTGTGAGTGGGATACGAATCAAGAAGCATTAAGACAGGAAATACCATACACTAATTTTCCTTTAACCAATATCAAAGTGTATTTGGCGGAGAAGGTATTAATGCTACCAAGTGAATATTAGAACCTATCAAACATTATAATTATTAGGAGAACAATCATGATTCAAGCAATTGATCCGGAGCAAGTGTTTATTACTAATCTCGAACAATTCATGAGCAAAGCTGATAAATTAATCAAAACTTATAACTCAGGTATCAGTGAAAAAAATCATGTTATAGAAATAATGCAAGAACTCAAAAATCTGTTATTGGATACCGACTTACAACAACTAGAAATTGATTACGAACACCACTGCATAATCAAAGATTTAATGACAGATTATGACGATTTAGCTTGGTTTTAATGCTAACGCTAATAGAGAAATGAAGAATTAAGAGGTGTTTTAATCATGGCTACACGTAAATCCTCAGTTCATAATTTTCAAGCAATTAATGATTCAATATTAGGTGAATATGCTGTTAGTAATTACTCCGAACGAGTATATTCCAAAGTATACTACTCAATCCGCGAACTTTGTGGACTTGTTGCAAAGCGTTCTCTCAAAGAGGCTTTTGATTGGAACGATTTTAAAGAACGCTTTGCAAGTGACTTCGGTAAAGTCGAAGAAAAGCGATATTCTCTGGAACAATTGTTGGAATATGCTAACCGTAAATTTGGTAAAACTTTAGAAGATTTGATTGTGCAAAATCAAATATCTTGGCAACGGAGGCAAGAATATGCCGAAAGTCATAATATGCATTATCAATCGGAGACGACTGAAGATACCGCTTGCTACTAATTAGACAAATTGGTAGTTCAGTTTTTAAAATCCTCCAGCTATTTATCAGACTGGAGGATTTTGATTTAAAGCATTTTTATCACATCAACTGAATACTTTCAATGTCCGCATCAACTAATCGTTCACTTTAACATATTTAAAGCATCTGCTGTTACGAATATGCTACAGAATAGTTATGTTATTTGGGAAGGAGCATCTTTAATTGATGGTTCTCCAATAGTCTTAATTTTGACAGGTTTCATTTTCCCGACATCAAATCAGAAAACTGGAAGATTAATTCAATCTTGGATATTTCAGCAAGAATTTGTCCCAACCTATGCAGCAAAGAAAGGCTTTGATTTCGGCGTTTGTGGAGATTGTAAGTTAAAAACGAGTCAGATAGGTAGCTGCTATGTCAATCTTTTACCTGTTAATAATATTCACCATAAATATGTAGCAGGTACTTACCGAAAATTGGGAGAGAATGAGATAGAAGTATTAAAAAGATATCGCTACCCTCTGAGAATTGGCTCTTATGGCGACCCAACAGCAGTACCATTTGATGTCTGGGAACCGATTATTTCTGCATCCCACAAGCATACTGGGTATACCCATAGATGGGCAAAAAATTGTGACTTACGTTGGCAAAAGTATCTCATGGCTTCAGTTGAGAGCGAGGCAGAAGCAAAACAAGCCCAAAGTCAAGGTTGGAGAACTTTTAGAATAATTGCTCCCGATGCATCTTTGAGCGAAAACGAAATTCTCTGTCGTAATACCGAAGATGACATAATCCAATGCGAAACCTGTTTCCTGTGCAATGGTGCATCCTCGAAACCGAATATTGCAGATAAAATTCACGGTTTACCTTGGAAAGTCTCAAATTTCCTAAACCATGTAGAGTCAACAAAAGCTTGAACAAGTTTGAGCGGAGTCAGACGGATAAAGCAGTACAAAATACTTGAATCTGTCTTCTCCAATCTATAAGCCTTACGGCATTAGGAATTAAAACAGATAATCTGAAAATCATCATGGCGGAAGTATTGACAGAAGCGCAATTACAGATATTTACTCATCCAAAAACTGGGGTAAAAGTAGGAAGGATTTACTTTCCTGCACTGTTTCTGGCTGATTATCACAAAAGTGTTACTAAATGGTTGCAACGACGAGAAGTTATCTTTGACAAAAAAGACCTCAAACAATATGCGGATGGTTCGTTTCGGCTGTATTTCAGAACAAATAATTCCCTAGAAACAGAATATTTCAAGTTAATAACACCCCTCACGGGGAAAAAGCAAAAAATTTGACTTCCTAAAGTAAGAGGCAATGTTCAATGAAATCAAAATATCGAAGTTTTATGGTTGATGTTCGCAACCAAGTTTCAGCTATTTCTAATTCTCAAGCGACAATATCCCAAATGCCAGAGCGTGAGAAAATCAAGCATACTTTGATAGGTTCCAGCAAAGCGGTAATGGGGACAATTCGGGTTTTGCATCAACTTGGTTATGCTGATGTTGGTGAGTGGAGTCCATTGTTACCAACGAATAATCCGGGGGAATTCATGAGTATCTTGATACGTACAATAAATGTGCAGTAGTATTTGCTGTGAATCTTGTTTCCCCGTTGGGGGATTTTTTTCTCGCGTTCACCTTTATGTGAGGCTTTACTCCGGAGCGTAACTTCAGCTTCGGCAATGATGGGACATTTGATTTGGAGATGCAGTAACTATGGGAATCGGCAGCCCCTCACGGGGAGAAGAGTGTGAAACACCAGCATCCGCTTCAAGCTGAACATCGGAGACACAAAAAAATGGAAAATACTCAAGACTTTTTGAACGCTCTCACCATCGCTTTGGTTTTAGCTTTTGCAGCTTTAATGGGATTTGATTTCTTTGCTGGCTTGGTGAATTTGTGGCATCGATCGGGATGTTCGTTACCTCAAAAGCCAGAGCCAGAAATAAATGCTACACTTCCTTATCTTAAACTAGTAAATAAGGTAGTACAGATAAATACACTAAAAGCTGATTACATCGCGCCAACTATAGCAAACAATGTCGATACAGAATCTTTAATACTTTTGATACAACAGTTACCACAACCTCGCATTCGCACCGCAGCACGACGCTTGGGCATTGCTGATAAAGTTGATGGAAAATATCAAAGATTGGGTGTATTGCGATCGCAACTCAAAGCGAAACTAAAATCCCAACCTATCGAAGTGGCAGAAGTGTTAAGCAAAATGGCAATACAAGCATCAACTAATAAACAGAAAGCTACTGCCAGCTAGCCACACTACTCAAACTACACTACTAGGACTTACGCATTGACAGAAAAATCATGCGGAGGGGTATGGTTTTCTCCACTTCGAGCTTGATTTTTGTGTTCCCCACCAAGCGATCGCAACTAACAAAATGTGGTTTATAAAAGCCTGAAACGGCGTATTAACGTTTTTACACAAAATGTTTCATTTGTACAGTGCGTAAGTCCTAACTACTTACAATTAAAACTCATCTTCCCCAGGCTCGGCAGCAAGTTGTGGTTGGTTTGCTGCCAACCATTCCTGAAACTCTTCTTCAGATTGCTCAAACTCTTCTTCCCTTTGCATCCGCAAACCAGCCATTGCAGCCGCATCATCAGGATGAACAATACCCTCGGTTTGCAAATCACTCAAAGTATCGAAATCGTAGGATGAAGCATATTCACGTTTAGAGTTTTTCATCGTCAGTTACCTCTGATTCAACTCAATTCTAAACAAATTACTAAAGCGGTAGCAAAACTTATGTCCTTAGACTTAGTAACCAAAAACAAGCAGGAAACTAAATTATAGGTGACTCCGCCTTTCTACAGCACTTGCACTATGGCGATTACCCTAGAACATTTCTGTACCAAAACGGGAAAATCCATCATAGTTGATGGCAAGCCTTTGACTGAAACAATAGAACACTGTTTAGCGGAATATTTTGCCCCAAATGCCACCTTTAAATTAGGGACAGTTTACCAGGAATCAACAACCGAATCGGACTTGCGAAGGTTCTTTGAACAAGGGTTAAGTTTAGAGTTTGCAGCTGATGACCGCTTCTATTTTATGGATGAAGCGTTGCGAGAGAAAATTTTTGACCAGCCCCACTTTGGTGCAGCCTATGGCAGTAATATGTTTACCCCCTGCAAAAGCTTTGGGGAACGTGAGAATTTGCGAGTGCTAGTAGTCGATGCCAACACTGGTGAAAATGGTGGAGTCATATCAACAGAAAAAGCCATTAAGCTGGTGGGTGATGGTGACGGCAAGATACACAACCAATTGCATGAAGACTTGGGTAACCAACCACAAACTCCATTTCAAACGAGATTTGGCATCAAACAAAGACAGCAAGGACTTGAACCTAATAGTGGTTCAATAAATCAGACTTGGCAGTTAGGAAAAGGTACATTTGCTCCCCGTGACTTATCAAGATTGGGCAACGGTTACGACTTGGTTATTTCCACAGACCAACTCAAAGGACGAGTAAGAGGAGCGGGAGAGGGGGAGATAGGGAGAGGGGGGGAAGGATTTCAATCTTCAACAACATTCCCCCCATCCCCCACTCCTCTTTTACCAGGAGAATATACAATGACAATCGGCATTGGTAATAAAACCGATGCCTATTATGGTATTACTTCTACAGGCGCTCAGTTCTGGAATTCATTTCCGCGTGGGGTAAAGGGTGATGTGCTTCCTCGTCTGGAAAAACGTCTTGAAGAACTCAAGGATATGACCAATGACCCCAGGAAAATTGCCCAGGACTATATCAACTCGATGGATGCCAGATATAAACATCAAATTCAAAACGAACAAGAAAGTTTGATTGATTTTGATAATCTGAACGTAGAAGGTTTAGACAAACTAATCGATAGTGCCTTTGGTTCAGGCGACCAAAATATAATCTATCGCATCCTCAAAGCTGATTTAGAGGGTCACTGTCAAATTTTAGAACTTACCAAAATTGTTGAAAAACTGCAAGAACATTGGCGCAAACAATACATGGATTGCGCTACAGGGAGGTTTATCAAATTTGACTCAGCAATGGCGCAAACTTGCCACGACCTCGCTGATAATCAAGTATCCTACCCAAACTTACCCGATGGTGAGGAAGTTATCGTTTATCGAGGACCAACGGCAAATAGTAACACCGTCAACGTCTTTGTTAACAAGCATCTTCCCAACGAACCCTTAGATAAAGGCTGTATCAAGATGTCGCCAAAAGCACTCTTCCAGTCCCTTAGTGATTGTGATGGCGATCGCATGGCAATTGCTTTGGCATCTGAGTTTCCCCATACTACAGCCGAAATCAAAGAAAAACAGCTTGAAGAAAACCGTTATGTAGAAATCGTCAAGTTGGCGAAAAAGGCTTATGAAGGTTGTTTTAAGCAAATAGCCCTCCAAGCAATGGAGAATAAGCTAGGGTTAATTGCAAATTTGTGCATGAAAGGCATTGCCTTGGAAAATG
The DNA here is from genome assembly GCA_964242965.1 of uncultured Calothrix sp. Taxonomy (GTDB): domain Bacteria; phylum Cyanobacteriota; class Cyanobacteriia; order Cyanobacteriales; family Nostocaceae; genus JANNFJ01. The sequence goes on from CAXTCQ010000047.1 coordinate 17,819, forward strand.
AATGTCTCTGCGTACCGAAAGAAGAAGCTTTTAAGCTAATGATTAATATTTCCACTGGTGCAGTGAAAATGCTAGCGGCAGAAGATAATCTTAACAAACCAGTTAGTTACCCAGATAATCTTAAAGAGCAAATTATTGAACTAGCGGAATTTTTTCAAGACGGACAACGACAAAAAATTGACATAAGTAAATATAATAATTTGGCAGATTATAATCATTCCTGCACTGAAAGAAATTTACCAACTATCTCAGAAAAAGATATCGAAAAATTTTTAGAAAAGTCTCACAATTTTTACCATGATGTAGTTGGCATTTTAGGTGGACAATTACAAATTGAAGTTGATAGAGGCAAAAGTGCAAATCGTTCTGATCCAGAAATTGTTAGTGCTTGCAAGGTAATTGTCAAAAATCCTGATATTGCTCCTTGGGTAGAAGAGAGAAAAATAGAGGAAGTATATGAAAACAGACCAATAAATATCAAGGGGAATGGAGCTATCGACATGATGGCAAGGATGACTAACGAAGCATGGAAAGAAAATGCGCTCGTTGCTCGCTCTACCCAGCAGTTTCAAGATTTATTCAACGGAGTTGAATTTACACAACAACAGAAAGATAAAGCAATTGAAATTAAAAAAACATACGATTATTTGATAAATCGAGCAATAGAAATTAGCAGAGAAGCGTCAGAAACTTCTAGCCCCAGGATTATTGCAACTAGCGCAACGGGTAATACAATTGAGATTATTGGGTTAGGTGAATTTAAACATCCTAATGCTTTTGATATTAATAGAAATCTTGACATCGCAATTGTTGAAAATGATAAACTTAACACTAAAGTTAAAAATAAATGGATAGCAGTAGCCCCCGTATTTGATTCAGATAGTAAGCCAGAATTGAAAAATGGCAACCCTAAATATATGCGTTTGGGTTATATTGCCTCAGAAAGTGCAAACAAGTATCCTGACAAGATGAAAAAATGGGAAGAACTTACAGGACTGACTAAAGAAGTCTTACCAGGATTAGCACCAAGTCAAGTTCGAGCAGCTTTTAGACAAGTACGAGAATTTGCAACTGCCACAAGAGAAAGTATTCCCGACTCCCAAAAAGAAGCGATTGCATCTGCCATGTGGCAGATATCAACTGCGAGTAAAGAAGACCCAGAACGCGGTTTCAAGAAGACATCGGCTGTTTTCGCCATATTTGGAGAAGAATTAGTAGGAAGACTGGACAAATTACAATTTACCAAATTTGCAGTCGTGGGAACCCACAAACCCAGTAACGAGCATTCGGGACGTACTTGGGTTGGTGAAAAAGTAGAGTGTCGTATCGAACAAGCACCTGACCCTACCAATCCAACACAAAATAAACGGTGGTTGGTAGCTGAAGGAAAGAAATTGGGTGTATTTCGTAGTGAATCAGCCCAGTTACCAATCGGTACTTCTTTTGAAGCAGAAATTGTATCCCCACCTAGCGCATCAGTGATTATTACGAGTACACAAGGTAATCAGTTAAAGGTGGGACAACTTAAAAAGTATGCTTTTCCTAATCAGCAGTGGAAAGGGGAAGATGGGGTAGTAACAATTAACGTTTCTGGTAGTGGTAAGGCTGTTACACCTGTTGCTTTCATCGATGATAAACCCTTGGGAGTAATTGATAAAGAATCATTTACTCTATTGACTGAAAAGTTGAGCGCAAAGGGTATAAAAGCTCAAGGATTTAAATTCAAAGGCACATTGTCATCAGCACCTGCCACCATTGCCAATATTAAAGTGGACTCAGAAACAGTCCAATATCCCGAAGTTTGGACAAAAGAAGAACCTTTAGTTAAAGATAAAGAAATAAGTTTATTATCCGAACTAAAACCACTCTTGAAAGATAAATATCGAGGAATAATTGATCGGGTTTTACTGCACGATGATGAAGCCTCTTTAGGAGCAGTAACAATCAAAAGTGAATATTTTGAAAGTTTCATGCAGGAAAAAGATAAAAATGCAGAAATATTTAAAACACTCTCTGGTGAAATTGATAAAAAATTTGGAGTAGAAAGTTTTATTGGAATTGCTCAAAAGGAAAACTTAGAAGAACTGTATTTTTGCGTGAGCGTACCTACATCAGAAAAAACTGCAATTAGAATTACCGATAATCTAAACTTTCCTCTGGAATACGACCAGTTGGAAAATGGGCAGAGGACAAAGTTTATTGCAATTCCTTTGGATGAATTGCGAGAAGTAATTTCAAAGGCTGAAAGTAAGATAAAGCTTCGTCAAGATGAGGTTATTGCGGCAAAACCCAGCAATCTCAAATACTGTAATGAAAAAGTAGTTACCAACCAAACTGATTTAAGTAAGGGTAGTACAGGAGATGCTTCAGCACAACAGCCCTCTAACCTACTTGTACGCGAAGATTGGGAGAAAAATATGTTAAAGCTTGCTCTTGCTAGTTTAAAAGCTAATCCTGCAAATACTGGGGAGGAAATGCAGACTGCGACTTTTGTAGAAGGCAAGTACCGAGTAATTCATCATGTACCTTCCCAAATGCTGCGGATTGTCGATGAAGAGAATCATCGAGGAACACTTTATAAAGTGCAGAGGGGGAAACCATCTCAAGTGTCTAAGTTTAGCTCCGATGAGAAGAAATGCTTTGAGCTATCAAAAGTAGAATCAGATATGCAGCTTGGAAAGCCTGTACCAAAAGGTTTACTGAGAGAATAGCTTATTTTTGCCTCCGAAGAAAATATTATAATTCTACGCGATGCTCTTTTCGAGCCGCGTAAAGCGCGCTGCAAAAAACCTTATCAAACTTATCCATTAATTGCTAAGTAGACAGGTAAACCACCAGCGCTAGGTTTTTAATTTGATATGAGGAGTACGCAGTACCTGCACAGTTTGACCAGCCCACTTAGTGGACTGTATTTGCCGTAGCTTGCCATGCAAAGAACAGTTAGTCCTTACCTTTTTGTCCCCAAGAAAATAAAACTCGTTTCTGGCTGTGCCGGAACAAATGTTTATTTTCTTGCTTACCTTAGCCCACGCCCCCGACTTCAATCGATCCTCTGGTCTTTTAAAGTAACGAGCGTGAGATGAGGGAAGCTTTTCAGTACGTCCTTGGCCGCGACGCGCTATTACCAAAGCTGCGGCACAACCGGAATTTAGCCCATAAAGAGCCATATACTTTGTCACACCAATGACTGAAGTATAGGCTGCATCGACTCTATTGAGTTCGACACCTTGCCTGATACAACGTGTTTCAATCAATTGGGTAAATTTGGAATAAGCAAAATTAGACAGCATCCGAGCATATTTTTTGGAGCGCTCTTTAAGGGCTGCTTTCTTTTGCGTAAAGTCTAAATTTTCGATTGCTATTGGTATTTGATGTTGTTGAGCAATTCTCACAATTTCTGCAATTGCCTTGCCTAAAATATCTTTTGTTTGATGAGATGATTTATCTTGAATATTAATTTTAATCGAACCGTGGCGCTTGAGATTTCCATAACGCTCGACAATTGCCCAATCAATACTGCTTGGATTAAAGTCTATTCCTAAAACGCCTTTTTCGACAGAGGTAACGATAGTACCAACTACAGAATCAATAGTTGCATTGATATACCATCTACCAGCACGATTGACCAACTCGTAAGTTACAGGTTTTAAGGTTCCCGTCCGGTACTTTTGCTTATCGGCATGAGGCTTACCATCGGGGTATTTTGTGGGCGTTAGTGCATCTAATAACCAATCAGAACCATAATTAAAGTTAACGCCATGTAAAGTTACTGTTTTCCCATATTTATCTACCAAACATGGTGGAACGGTAAGTGTTAATGTTCCATCGGTAGGATTATATTTACAAAGTTGATTTCCTGCAATAAATAACTTTGCACCTTCATAATAAATCCGGTTACTTCTAGCGTCACGCCAATCAGACAACCATTCTTGATGATTCTTATAACCATTGGCTCCAAGTCGGTGATGCTTGTTAAATAATCTACTATTACCAAAGGTGACGCTAAACCGACCGCTATCTCGTTGTGACTTTAGCCTAACAATTTTGGCTTGTAATGACTGTATTTTATTGGCTTTATAGTGTATTTTTTTCTTGATGTACTTAATTTTCAATTCATTATTCTGTTTTTGAGCCTTGACCAATTGTTTCTCTAACTTTCTAATCGACTTATTGACAGCTTTCAGTGATTCGTAGCGCTCGTCAATATACAAGTTAACTAATTCAATTTGATTCGCATAGGTGGCTTCAGCTTTGCTATAAGCGTTACGAGCATCTGTTGAAGATAAACCGTATCGAAACTCTAACTGTTTAGAAATATCGCTTTCTAACTGGCGCTTAGTTTTATCTGTATTTGCTCCTAATTTATTACGAATCGAGAAGCCTGTACGAATAGCAGAACCAAAAATAACTGCATACTCTTCTAAAAAAATAAGAGCTACAAAATTGTCTTGATTCTTAAATATTGAAGTTTGTATTGTTACTTTCGACAACTACTATCACCGCCTTCAATTTCTCGATTGATTAAATTATAGCGAGCTTGAACTCATAAAATCAAATAATATTTTCTGATACAATCAACTTTTTAATCAATTAAAAGTAAATCATTAAATGTTTATTTTAGCCTGAGGGCTTTAACCCCCAATTGCTGCGTTTTGGCTCAACCAAAATGAATATTAATAAGTAATACAATTAATTATTAATGGAGAGAAACAGATAAGGGAATTGACAATCATTTTTCCTGCACCCATACATTGTCCAAAAATATACGCTCCGGATTCATTAATATACCGACATAACCAGTTTTTGCGTTCCGTGAGCAACTTTAGTAAATAATGGTAAGGTTTGAAAAAGAAAACTGTTATCTAGTGTCGCCCGATCGCAGTCGATAAATTTCACCGGAACGGTTGTGTTGGCAGTATCAAAGCTGTACTCCATAAACTTTATATCTAATTTGGATGGTTCCAGGTTCGTACTTTTAAAAGTCTTTCTCAATTCAATAAACCGTAACGTAAAGCATGAACAGCTGCTTGGGTACGGTCATCAGCGCCCATTTTGATGAGAATATTACGAACGTGGCTTTTGACCGTTCCAATCGTGATATAAAGCTTCGTGGCAATTGCTGCATTACTGTAACCTTCCACAATTAACCGCAATATCTCGGATTCCCTTTCAGTCAAGGTGTACAAGTCAAGCATCTCTTCATCCAAACAGTCATCGGAGTTTTGAGGTACGAATTTACTGATGTGTAGTGAATTTTTTTGCGCTTGTTCGAGTACGATTCGTGCTATAGCAGGGTCAATCCAAGTGTTACCACGGTAAGTGAGATGTATGGCTTCAAGTAATTTATCGTATTTGATATCCTTCATGCAGTAGGAGTCAGCACCAGCAGCAAACGCTGTTAATACTGCTTCTCGGCTATCGCGTAATGTCAAAATTAGTACCTTCATTTCGGAATTTTTTCTTTTCACTTCTCTTGTAAGTTGGACACCATCCTTATCGGGCAAACCAATATCTACAATGGCAATGTCGGGTTGTAAATTATTTAACAGTTTTAAGCCATCAGTTGCATTTCCTACATCTCCTACAACTTCGATTTTTTCATGTTGCAGTAGTGCTGTTCTGATGCCAATACGGGTAAGTTCGTGGTCTTCAATTATAACCACACGGATTTTATTAATGGGTTCAAAACTATTTTCTTGCTGGTTACCAGGTGAATTTATTTTTAACTCACTGCTACTTACATTTGTAGACAAATACTCATTTGGTTGGTAATCAAAGTTAATTTCTGTCATGATATATTCCTATTAGATTTAATTAAAGATAGTATTAAATACCCAATAAAAAGCTTGAAGCTAGGGTGATTTGACTCGTAACAAACAATAATCACTTCTACGAGCTGCACTTCGCCCTTTTTCTCTTGCAACTACAGCCCTTTGTTCGGAACTATTGGTACAGTTGAGATTACTTAAACTATCAGAATTCCAAGTAAAAATATTCCGCGCTAACTTGCCTTGAGAACTTTTTACCCATCGTAAATTTTCAACCTCCGCAACTGTCAATAACCTTGGTTTTCCAGGTGCATATCCCCCAGCTAGCCACACAGGAATAGATAACCCAGCTAAAATACCAAACGCGATCACCGCAACAAGCAATCCCATCGCAGGCAACATTACCCTCAGACGCGATCGCTCTTTCGACTCGCAATGTTCAATGAGTCGGTCTACCATTTTACGAATTTCTACCTCCTGACCGCTTGTAGCAGTGCGTTTCGCTTTCTCCAAGTGGTCGTAAATTGCTTCTGACCAGCGTTGAAACAAGCGGTCTAACTCGTTGGGTTTATCCTCAAGCAACACCTGAAGTTGACCAGTTGCCAGCATAATCAGGAATAAAGGGTCGCTTGTAGATAGACCATATTCGACTGCGATCGCTAAAACCCGTCTTTGAAAATCTGCGTCTTTACCCTCAAGCAAGCGATTTAGATAACTTTCGTTTTTGGCTTGTCGCAAATTATGTACCATAATCAATTTCTTTCTGTTGATTAATTACAGTATTTTGAGTTTGTAAATCTATTGTCTGTCGCTGGGTAAAATATTCAAATTGTTTAGAGAATTCCAATTTTGACTGTTGCAAAACATCAGTAAATTTCAGTGCATCAACTTCTTTCAATTCATCGATTATATCTCCATCTAAAGTAGCAGCAATAATAGTGTGTCCGGACTCTGAAGAACGCAATATCAAATAATCCTCTTCTAAGTAAATTGTCACCGTTCCAAAAGGAGAAAGAATAAACTCACTTGTCTCTTGCTCTTGGTAATTCTCTATAATTGTGTTGATGATGATTTTTTCAATTTCTAGCAATTGGGTTTCTTCGAGCTTATTTTTTTGTTCGTTCTGGGTTGAAATTATAATTCCTGGAAGCATAGTATTAACAATTGATTCCTCTTGTTCAGCAGATGTAATTTGGTTGCTTTGTTCGCTAATTTTCTCTTTTTCGTGTAAAGAAAGTATATCATCTGGAGAAGAATGCAATATTACATTTCTCAATATATCTATATTGGGAACATTAATGCTCAGCTGTTCTACTATTTTAGTCGCACTTTTTTCATTGAGAATATCTGAATCATCGTCATTACTACCAAAAGCATCGGAATTATTAGTAAACTGCGAAATATTTAAAGTTCGCTCATCGCGTAAATGCGATATTTCCCACACATACTCAGGGCTGAATATTTGGTCAAATATTTGGTTTCGAGTACTGTATGTAAAAGTCGGTTCCAAGCTTCTGTAAGGTGATAAGCTCCACTCACCTTGATGATTGATATGTCCGCAAATTAATACATCTCCCAACGCATGAGCAAGAAACCATTCTTTGTTAATTCCTAAATTTAGTAATTTACTATCTTCCGTAGCGAGAATATATAGTCTTCCCATGTATTTCTCTTCATCACTAGTTATCACATCGCCGTTAAAAGCTTTATTTGTAGAATATAAAGGGTGAAGTTCATACGACATAAAACTAACCTTTCGTATCTGTTTATGGTTTAACAGGTTCTTTTTTATTTAGTTGTTTATCCTTTGCCCACAGTTGAGTAATTTCAATCGCACGATTTGATTCTTCTAAAAAAGTCGATAGTCGTTGCTGTGACATTACGGGCATTGTTTCTTCAATTTCCATTGCATCAAACCGAAATTTCTTCGAGTCGATAAAATATCTATCTCCTGGATACAGCAAAGGAAAGTCAATTACTTTTAGTGTGTTTTTAAACTTATTAGTAATATTTTTGTAAATTGTATCGTCATTCAAAAAGCTCCAATCATCGGTTTTACCCAAATTCCTAACAAAAGCATGGAGCATTTTATCTTTGTATAAATTTATCGATTGATAGAACAAATCGATAGATTCAAAACCCCCATCACAAACAAACCATTTACAAATGTCTACACCATATTTATCTGCAACTTCTAACAAACGTCCCCTTGTTATCCAGTTATTCACTCTTGGAAATACATTGGCAGGAAGATTAACAATAACGGGTTTCTTCCTAGCTAATTCAAAAATTATGTCAGCCCTATCTCCCTTGTTTACAGCTTCGCTAAACTCGGCATCAATTGCGTAATCGTAGAAGCGTTTGACATCTTGATTGGTCATATCTGCATCAACCAAAGCATGTTCTATTTTTTTATCGATCGCATACTGCACCATGACACGGGCAAACAACGACTTCCCGACACCACCTTTTTCCCCATCAATTAAATGTATTCTCGCCATATTCCTCAAGAGTCAAATGTTTCGCTATCTGTCGTAATTCCTGCTAAATTCCATATTTGCAGGTCAAAATCGTCTAATTCTTCGTGGGTATCGGGTAATGGCGATTGGGTATTGGGGATTAATTGCTTCTGTGGTTGCCAGTCACTTGTTTTTAGCTCTCCAAATGCACTGCATAAAACATTGTCAACAATAACGGGGTCTATCTTTATTGCAATACATACGTACTGAAGATGGTTTGCGATCGCATTCACCGTATCTAGAAATATCAACTCCAAGGTTTCACGAGAACAGTTACCCTCGCTATACAGCACCAGTGGCATATAGTACGCAGTCAAAGCAGCCATTATCATCATTGTTTTATCCTGGAATGGGTGCAAACTCTGGTTTTGGATATAACTAAGCATTTTCGCCTTATCTGAATTAATTGGTGGTTGATAGCGCCATTCAAAATCTTTTTTTCTACCCATTTGACACTACCTCGGATGCATCCCGTAACCTATTCCCTGCACGGACTTTGATAGCATGATATACAGAGAGTGCCCATACGTCAGCAAGACGACTCCCCAACCATTGCTCATTTAAAGTTGACGGAATCTCCACGCCGCCATGCCAAACTACAGGTGTCGTTGGAAACACTGCATCTAATTCTTCTCGCAGGTAATCAGCCGTACCACCGCAGATAATCGCTTCGTCTAATTCGTTTTTGGATGGCAATATTTCCTTCAACCAATTAGTGAGTGCGATCGCATATTCTGCCCTGGAGGAATGCACGGCAAGTATAATTTTCTCGACTTGGGCATCTCGAAGGTTACTGGAACTACATAGATTATAAAAATGTTGGGGTTTTGGTTCGCTACCAGCAGCAACAATTGCCTCAATTACTTGTTCAGCTTCCAGACCTGATGTACGTTCGATTACCAAATCTATCATCTTCGCCATGCCCAAGTTGACAGTTTTACCGCGATTCAATATACCGCGCCGAGATATCATCACTGAGGCGTTGCGATAGCCCAACATCACTAGAGCGATAACTTTACGCCTCATTGCCTCGCCCGTATTTTTGCAATACATTGCATAGATTCCACCCCCCTCCGGAAAGCAATCGTAACCAACCAAATTCGCGTTGAGTTTCCTTGTTGGTGTATCAAATTCAGCCAAAGCATCCTTTAACATTGGCTTCAACAATGCCGAATCTTCAAATTCCCCCGGTGGTAACAGTAGCGCTAGAGAAATGTCGAAACAGTCAGGTAACTTGAATTTTTGCTTTATTACCCAGACAGCAGCTAAAGTTTTATATAACGCCAGTTCGTACTTGCGCGGTTTTAGTCCCGATGTGGCACTGTAGGTACTCCGCGCCAAGTAACCAACCGCTCGATAATCCTCACCTATCCCCACCCAAGCAGTGTTTTCTGGATAGGCATTACCCAAGTTACGAGTTTGGAAAGCCAGGGAGGTTCTAGTTGCCTCAATTACAGATGGTTCCATCCACATAGCTGTTGGCTTGCCACCTTGAATCTGCACTATTCCCTTAGTGCCGCTTCCACCAAAGTCAAGTGTCAGAGTCACTTCGGGGTATGCTTGCTTGTTTAATCTACCCATAAGTAATTGTCCTTGCATGGCATCTATTTCAGGGTAGCAACTGGAATTAATTCGCAAGATATACCTAAAGTCGGTATTTTTTCTATCACTATTGACGTAATTCTGATGGTAGGGATTTGCTAGGGTAAAGGTATCCATCATCCAGCTAGTGGGTGAATTTTCCCTCCGTTTTCCCTACTGCTCTTTTGTGTGGCGGTTTTTCAGAAGTTGCGTGTTGTCTGGGGGAGCAAGCAGTGGTGGTATCCGTATTTCTCGCTGCGGAGAATATTTATGTTGCATTGGGGTTTGGAGGAGAACCCCAAAACCCCTGTTGTTATCGGTGAAAGTAAAAGACTCAACTGAATAGAAATGCGGGTAGGATTGGGTTGCAACCCCCTACGGGGAAGCAAGCTACGCGCAGCGTGTAGCGAAAGCGACTCAGCTTAACGTTCTTGATGTATCGCACTCCCCAAAACCCAAAAAATCACTTTTTGTTACTCGAATTTTTGCGTTAGCAGAGCTTACCGTAGGTATTGCCCTGCTGTTGTTTATCTTCCAACTTGCCAGCTTTTTGTAGTACGGGTAAATTGACAAGGAAAATCTCAAAGCTCTCGAAGTTCTACTAGGAATAGCACAAACAGCTAAAAATAAGTCTACTCGTCTCTTAGCTGCAATAAACTTCTTGGAAATCGCAAAGGAGAACCCAAAGGCACTGCCAGATGTCATTAAGCTGGCACAAAATACTGAAGATAGAGAGATACTTGGGCAAGCTATAGCTAGCTTGAGGGAAACTGCCAAGGAAAGTGCAGAGGCACAAGTAGCTCTGACGCGAATACTAGAAAGTACTGAGTATGATTATACTTCTAGAACCAATTTAGTCAGCTTAGATGAAATTGCCAATTACGATATGAATGCACTGTTATGTTTGGTAAAAACAGGTAAAGATGATTTCACTCGTAGGAGAGCTACTGCGAAGTTAGGTTTAATTGCTAAGGACAAGCCACAAGTACGTGATGATTTAATAAGGTTAATGCAAACAGATGAAGATAACTCCATTCGTTGGCAAGCTGCTAATAGCCTAATAGAAATTGATAACAATAATATAAAGGCAATTGCAACTCTTATTTCGCTGGTTGAAAATGCTGAAGATAACTCTACGCTTTGGCTGTCGGTCGTCAGTTTAGGAAAAATTTCTTCTTGCGGTAATCTAACAGTAATTAGTGTTTTGATGAGGCTATTAGAAACTGCTGATTACTACATTCGTCGAGTTGCAGCACGAAGCATAGCTCAAATTGCTAGTAAGGGTAATTTAGAAGCAATTACTGCTTTAATTAAACTAATAGAAACTTCAGAAGATAAATTCACCACCTTAGAAGTTGTGTACAGTTTCACAAAACATATCCAAGGTAACGGATTAGAGTTAGCAGTCTCAGACTTAAAGTCAGGTTTATTAGCTCAGACGAAAATAAAATGTTTTTGGCGCTATACAGCCTGCTATGCCATAACATGGCACTGTGCCCAAAATATCACTTATCCTACTTTTTATCAAGCATGGCATCAAGGAGAGGCTGTTAGGAATATTATAAATCAAATGATTAACCAAGCTAACTTAGCCGATATTTTGCAAAAGGCTATATCCACTCATCCCCAACTCCACGAAACAATCCACCTCATCTGCATTGACACTAGTCAAATCATCGACATCAACAAACCCACACCCGAAATTTACGACCAAATGCTAGACTCTGGATGTCCAGAATCTGAAAAAATCCCAGAAACAACGGCAGCACTCAAGCTTTATTACAACTCTCTCAAACGTAAAAACGATAAACGTTTAGCCCTTGTATTTTACGAAAGCCAACAAATAAAACAAAAATTAAGCGATTCCTTTCTCGGGGACATCAGCAAATTCAACGGGGCAATTTGTGCGATTTCTGACGAACCTAAAGAAAATTTACCGTTGAAATTTTTTACACAAAACCAATCAGTTGAAGCTTTTTTAACATGGTTGCATAACAGTTAAAACACTTCAAATTCGGCTGCCAGTGACTGCCGAACTTAAAATAGTCTCTAATGACTAATTTCCTGTCCCTCAAGTCTTCTTTATCGATGTATATCACTTTTGATAGTTTTCAGCTTATCTAAAAACTTGCCAAGCTGGAAAATATTGCACCCACCTATCGAAATGCCAGTCAAACAAAAACAACATACAGTTCGATTTGAAATGCTGCTAACGAAGGAACAAAACGAACGTTGGCAAGCATTAGCCGACTATGGTAATATCAGTAAAGCAGAATTAGTCAGACAAAGAATGGTAGGATGCCGCATCAAAACCATTCCCCAAGCAAACTGGAGATGCTACTGGCAATTATTTAAAATAAGCGAAGACATCAACCAAATAGCCAAAGCTCAAAATAGTGCCATTACTCAAGGTTTAACACCACCCCTCATTGACCCTATTCCTTTTGAGGAATTACTTAGAGAAATTGCTAGATTACGTTTATGTTTACTTTTGGGAAGCGAGGAAGAAACAAACGACGAGCTAGAAAACAGCGATAATTGGGAAGAGTAAGTTAAGTTTCCGTCAAAGCTGTCTATGGCAAAATAGCCAAAAGTTAAGATAGACGTTCGCGGAGCGGTTCTTACAGAGCATCGAATCCATCACCATACAGACGATAACAAAGTATATATTGGCATTTGTGTAAAGATTACAGAAAAAGGTATTCGATGTAAGTGGGATAATTTACAAGAGGAATTATCTATTGTACTTCTCTATAAGAACTATGGGGAATTTTAGGAAAAAGTTAGCGATTAAATCTAAAAACCCAATTTACCATCTTCAACCGCTTGCTGTTGCGTGATACCTTTACCCAACAACCTTAACCACAGAGTTTCCGGTGTGCAGGGTAATTGATTAATCGCAATAATTGCTATTTTTAAGTCCTTTGCCAAAAAATATACTCCGCCCAACCAGGTCTTATCGTGGCTGGCTCCAAAACCTTTAATGATATTATCCGACAAGGAAAATGATTGGCAAAATTAAAAAAGGTAAAAGCTTCGCTGGACTTACCAAATACATCCTCGAAAAAGAACAAGCTGAGTTAATTTGCACCAACTTAGCAGGGGAAACACCCCAAGAATTTTACAGACAACTTGTAGCAACTCGACAGCTAAATCCAAGAGTGCGAACTGACAAGTCAGCGCTTGCGCTATCGCCCGTCAGCCACATAAGCATCAGCTTCCCACCCACCGAAAAGCCCGATCAAAACCAACTACAGCAAATTGTAGAAGGCACGCTTTCGGGTATGGGGTTTGAGAAGAATTTATATTTTGCAGCATCCCATAGCGATTGCAACCACTTCCACCTACACATTGCTGCAAGTCGCATCAACATTGATGGCGAATGCGTATCTGACTGGTACGATAAACGACGGTTGGAAAAAGTTTTGAGAAGTTTAGAATCTCAATTCAACCTAACCCCCGTACCAAGTTCAAGGGAAGTTGACCGCACAGCACCATCCACCGGGCAAAAGCGACGGATGGTGCGAGAAAAGCGAGAATTTGAACTTGGACAGCGAGATGAACCAGCATCCAGTAGCGCGGTTGAGAAAATTCAGGATGCAATAGAAACTACCATTCAACCGGGAATGACCATGACTCAATTTATTGAGAAGTTGGAATTAGCGGGTGTGGAAACATTATTAAAAGTCAGCGACGAGGGAATAATTAAAGGTATCTCATACTCCACAGATGGTGTTGCATTTCAAGGAGGGAAATTAGGTCGAAATGGTAAAGCTTGTACTCTCAAAGGGCTGGCAATGCGAGGTATTAATTTTGACTTAGAAAGCAATACTTTGGCATTAGTTCAACGTTATAGCAAAGATGACAAGCAAATAGAGTTCGTATTGGAACCAAAAACAAACCCTCGTCAGCGTCCAAGAAATTCCCAAATCGAAATTGATTGAATTGATTTAATACTCACCTTCTAAAAAAGTTAGCATTCGCTCTTGCTTTGGTGTAAAGCTTGATGGGTCGTTAACCTTTCCCAACACTTCCAATACTGCTGCGTGGGTGGGTTCGTAATCTGAGTGAACTTTGTTTGCTAAATGTCGGATGCGATCGCAATTTCGAGCTGCGATTTCTTCCCGTACACCATAAGTCCTATCCAAATTTTCAGGTTTGACAGTTTCAAAATCGACTTTCCAGGTTTTAATACCACAGCTATGGGGATTCACTTGAAAAATTATACACCAACACCCAGAAAATGGTTTTAAATCGGGGTCGCCTTTTGATATAATTCGGCATACTTCGCCGACGTAATGCGGGTTCGGTACGCGCTGTTTATCCTTAATTTGCTGGACTATATCGGATTTGTTGAGTTTGTTACTAAGTAGCTTTTGTGCTGATTCTTTCCCTTCTTCACGGGCAACTTTCGCAAGCGATAAAATATCTTTTTTGGTAAGCCCACTATTACGTGCCAAGATAGAGTGTTTTATTTCATTGCCTAATGCTTGTGCTAAAGTATCCAAGGCACTAGTAAATTGAGCGTCGTTGCGAATAGTGCGCTCTCCAACTTTATACTCAGCAGCCAAATTTTTTGCCACATTTACCGATAGGCAACTTTTGCCGTTCGATAAGTCTTGTTCCAAATTACTCTCCACCGATAGGCAATTTTTGCCGTTCGGCGAGTTCTGCCTAAGATTATCCTCACGATTTCCCCTCAAATGCAGATATCGCTTACCACGCAAGTAGCTTGCAACCTCTGGGGTAATATTGCGCCGTCCAAGTTGATGATTGGCAATCCAGCAAATAGCTGCTTCCCTGTTAGCAATCTCAATTTCTAGAACTTTGTAAGGAATTTGCTCTCTAACGCAAATCTCATAACGGTTATGACCATCTAACAAAATGTTTTGACGTTGCCACACAATTAACGGGTCGAGACAGCCAAATGCTTTTAAATTTGCCTCCAGTTGTAATTTTTCTTCAGGTGACAGAGGAGGAATTAAGTTTTTGAACTCAGGGTCAATTTTAAGAGTCGGTCTTTCTTCAAGATTAAAATGGGTTTGTAAACTGCAATCGCGCTTGAGTGTCGAAGCTAAATTTATACTCATAGCTCCCCTAATTACTGGTATTTCTTAAGTCAGTAAAGGCTTCAGATTCTTAGTTATGCTTTCATTGCTTCAAAGGAGCGATCGCTCCGTAGCATTTATCAAAGAACACTTTCGCTGTGCCCGTTTCACCATGTCGTGCTTTAGCAACAATTAGCTCCAAGATTCCCTGGTTTTGGGTATCTGAGTTGTAGTATTCATCACGGTAAGCAAGAATAATATTGTCTGCAACCATCTCCAAAATTCCCGACTGGCTAAGGTCGCTCATCATCGGACGCTTGTTTCGTCTGCCCTCAACCGCTCTGGAAATTTGAGAAAGTGCCAAGACAGGGACATCTAAATCTCCCGCCATTTTGTAAAGTTCCCTTGCTACATCCCCCAGTTCATAGCTGCGATTTCCCCCATCAGGAGCCATCATTTGTAGATAATCAACCACCACTAATCCAAGTCCAACCTGCGCTTTCAATTGACGGCATTCGGAGGCAATTCTCGAAGCTGTAATACCTCTAGAATCATTGATGTACAAGGGTGGTTTGGAAGTAATGCCAACGATTTTAGTAATATTATTAAACTCCCATCCCTCCATCGGCTGATTACCAGAGCGATGTTTGCGAATGCGCGAGCTTAAAAGTGGAATTAAATTAAAATCTTTGTAGTCACGAGTAACGCTTATTAAACTCCACAACCTATATTCCAACTGCTTCTTAGTCATTTCCAGCGAAAAAATAACCACAGGCAAATTGTGAAGCATTATCATCTGGAGGGCTAAAAACAAAGAGATTTGGGACTTTCCCATTGATGGTCTACCACCAACTATTGTAAGAGTGCCACCTTCAAATCCCACAATCAACTTATCCAGTTCATTCAATCCCGTAGGATAAATGGGACTGTATGACTCCAATTCTTGGTAAGCAGCAATATTAATCGTGCTGTTATGTTCGGTATTTGAAACGAACCCTTGATTAGAAACTTGGAAAACCTTTTGCTCTGCTTGGTTGAGAATTATTGGTAGCTCAGTTTGCGTCTCATAACCCAGTTCCATTACCTCATTACCAGCCCTAATTAGCTGCCTCCGCGTGTATTTTTCCATCACTAAAACTGCTAAACCATCGATATTGACTGTTGATACAGTGCGTTCTAGAAGCGTCACTAATTTATTTCTGCCGCCAATTCGCTCAAGCAAATCATGGTCATCGAGCCAACTGATGACTGATAGTAAATCTGTGGGTTTGCCACAAGCCTGAAGCCGTAATGCACAAGAGTAGATATCCCTATGAGCATTGATATAAAAGGCTTCTGGAATTAGAAAATGGCTCACCCTGTTAATTGCTTCCGGGTCAAGCATTATCCCACCAAGGATAGCTTCTTCACTTTCAATATTGTGGGGAGGTAATTTATCAATCATGATTTTCTACAATAGTGGTTGATGTGTTTGGTTTTTCAGCTTGTTTAGGCATTTGTTGCTTCATAAGCTCCGTGTTCCTGCGTTCTTGTTCGGCAAGTTCTCTACGAAATTCCAAAAGAATCTTACCCTGTGTTTCGGACTGCTCAGTTCGTAGTTGAAACCTTTGATAGTAAACTTCCCAACGGTTTTTCTCAGCTTTATTTTTGTTTGCTAGCCAAGCTTCAATGTCGTTTATTTGTTGTGGTAGGTTCTTTGCCTCTTCCCTACAAAAATTTAAAAAATTCCCTCGCGCCGCTTCTGAGAGAGTTTGTATAAAATCTGAATAAGTCTGAATAGTCTGAGAAGCACTAGAACTATTGTCAGACAAAGCCTCTGGCTTTTGGTTTGGACAATCCTGTCCTGGAGATGAAAAATTTGTCACGTTTTGGATAATTTCGTCATCTTCTGGACAAGATTGTCCCGGCTCGGACAAATCTGTCATTTTTCTTTTCTCAGAAGATTTGTTCATCCTTTTCTTTTGGCAAAGTTCTTTAGCTTGTTTACCTGCCAAGTTTTGTCCGCGAATGATAACAGGCTCCCAGGAATATAGTCCTAAATCCTCCAACCGAGCAAGCGATCGCTTAACTTGTCTAGAGCTAACTCCAATTACTTCGGCGATTTCTGGAATCTTGGGTAGTTCAATCATCCTGTCTCCAAACGGGTCAATCATTTGTAAATAAGACCACAGTGCCCAATCAGCAGCAGTAAGTTTGGCACGAATTGCCTTAATAGTCATAGAGTTTGGGGTTTGGTAAAAACCATCTGGTTCCACACTCCTCATTAAGGAATCGGGAACGATTGTTAGTGTCGTCTGAGGTGTCATAGCTACTGCATTACAAGTTCGGTAAGATTTTTACATCCATCAAAGGCTGATAAAGACAGAAAAATTAGTAAAGCCAGTAAGGTATGTAGCATTCGATAATTACATACACCACTTACGAGCAAGGTGCTAGATATGAAAAGTGCTATGATGTGGATGCTCATAATGTTTATCCCATTTGTGAGTTAACCCCCTTGGCAAACAATAAATTGCCAATGCAGCAATTATATAAATATATTGTTGCTGAATTGACAATAAGTAAGTAAAGAAATGTTGCTATGAGCCAGCACCGAGAACTTTTCAATCAGCTATTGTTGGCTTTTGATTACCCAGCCAAGCAGGTGAGTGCTTGGACTGGAATCCACGAAAGCCGTCTCAGTCGCTTTCGCACGGGTAAATTAGACTTGGAGGCTGGAGAATTTTTTAACTTACTAGCTCATATGCCCAAAGAGTTTCAAGATAGTTTTTGGCTGAAGATTCGTGAAGGTGATATTTCATGGCGATCGCGGGTATTGTTTGCCAGCCATAGCGAAATTGAAGAAATCCTTAAAGGGTTGGCAGAACGGTTAGCAAGCAATACAGATACGCCTAAAATTGCTTCGTGAACTCAGTTGGACTTTGGAGAGCATAAAGGGTTTAATCCAAAAGTAAATTTACATCGGAGAATCTGTCACGTAGTCATCGAGATATTTTTGACCGAATTTTGTTAGCGCGTTGCCTTTACCTGATTCGTTGAGATATTTCCAAAAAGCCACCGCAATTGAGATAGGAATCATATCCGTTACGGCATGATTTGGCATTTGAACTTGAATGGGATTGACTCCCATCTTTCGCATAAATTCTTTAGCGGCTTTTGGTGGTTTCTTGACTGCTATAGCCATCTGACGAGTTGTGATTGCAATCTCCCCATTGGCCAGTTTATAAGCAATGACTCTGAATAATTTGTGCTTGATTCTAATTCGCTCTAAAGCTTGTAGAAAAGTTGCATCTTGAGGAAATTTTTTAGAGAAGAATTGGTTCTCTTTTGTCATTTTTAAAATATGCGCGAACAATCCATCATCTTCTGTAGCGATGGAAAAACACGCCCTCCACATTAAAGGACAAAAATGCTTTCATTGCAGTGAGAATTGTAGAAGAAAGGCTGAAGGAAGTGAGAGACGGCAGTTAAGAAAGCGGGAAGCTACATTTATGGTCTATGTAGGGAAGAATTCCCCCATAAATGCGCCTTGGTAGAAGGGAAGAACAAAGTTTTTGGTTTGCTGTTTGCTTTACCCATGTATATTTAAATTCCCACTAATTTCTTTCTAACTTCTGACTACGGCATAATATGTGCCTTTCTCAATCGTTACTATAGATGCATGATGATGAATAAAAATACTCTGATTTTTAAATTCTTTCGCTACTTTTACGAAAATTTGGCAGCCCCAGATGTTCCTACCCATCATAAGTGATAAAAACAACTAGAACAAAATAGGACAGATGAATTAATTTAAGTAGTCAATATATCAATTGTTTAGATTTATACCGAATATTTAAATGTGCTATTTGTTAATTTATATGCACGCGGTATTGAAATTATTTAAATTATATATAAAGAGAAAAAACGAGATATAGGAATCCTATTTGATTTTTGAAAAAGAATACGAGAAAATATGGAGGGGTT
>CAXTCQ010000048.1:0-36592 GCA_964242965.1 uncultured Calothrix sp.
GAGAAGTGGAGGAGTGGAGGAAGTGAAGATATTTTAATTCTTAACTCTTAACTCCTAACTCTTAACTCCTAACTCCTAACTCTTAACTCCCTACTCCCTACTCCCTTTTTACAACATTTGCATTCCCCCATTAACCATTAAATAGCTACCTGTAATAAATCTTGCTTCTTCAGAAGCTAACAATAAAATAGCACCTGCAATGTCTTCAGCTTCTCCAATGCGCCTTAACGGTGTGATTTGCGCTACATTATCTTTGGATTCCTGCGGTATAAATGAAGTTGCATCTGTTACGGTTAGACCGGGTGCGATCGCATTCACTCGAATCCCATATTCACCAAGTTCAAATGCCAAGCTTTTAACAAAACCATCCAAACCCGATTTAGCAGTAGAGTGAGCAACAAATCCAACACTTGCGTAGCGAGATGAAGTCGAACTCACGGCAATAATACAGCCTCGTTTTTGCTCCACCATCAAAGGTGCTACTACTTTACAAGGATAAAACGCGCTTTTGAGTTCCCCTAGCAATTTTGCCTCGAAGTCCTCCCACTTGTGTTCGAGAAAAGGTGCGATCGCAAATGCAGCGTTAGCATTCAAAACCAAAGTATCAATGCTGCCAAAAGCCTCAGTTACTTGCTGCACCATCGACTCAACTTGCGACATTTCCCGCACATCTGCTTTTACAGCTACGGCTTTACCGCCGCTATTTTTGATATCATCTACTACTTGTTGAGCGGTTGACTCACTGCTGTAATAGTTGACACCAACAGCAGCACCATGATATGCGAGAAGTTTCGCGGTAGCTGCACCAATACCGCGACTAGCACCAGTAACAAGGGCTACACGGTTTTGGAGCAATTTAGTTACTTGAGATTTTTCTGTTTGAATTGTTGCCATAATTATCTCTTTATACCAATTCCATGTGAAGCTGCACAGACCGCCCTAGTCTTACAGACTAGGGCTAACTAGAACAAAGCCTGCTGCAAGCAGGCTAATAATATGCATCTTCATATAAAAACGGTATTACAAATAAATTGCTTAATTAAAAATTGTTTAAAATTTCTCCACTGCTGGACGCAAATCCATTTCTAAAGTCCATGCAGTTGCATCTTGTTGATAAAGCTGCCAGTAGGTTTGAGCGATCGCTTCCGGTGATAGCATCGTGTGTTCCTGGGGTTCCGATAGCATTTCTTTGACTCGCTGTGTATTAATCATGCCGTCAATGATGACATGAGCTACGTGGATTCCTTGGGGACCAAACTCCCGTGCTAGTGACTGCGCTAATGCTCGCAACCCAAATTTACCTACTGCTAAAGCCGCAAACCGAGCCGAACCTTTAAGAGCTGCGGTTGCACCTGTAAAGATAATTGTGCCTTGTTTGCGTTCTACCATCATAGGCAATACCTGCTGCGCTCCCAGAAAAGCACCAAAACAGTTGACTTTCCAAGCATATTCAAACTTTTCGGGTGTAATATCTAAAATGCTGTTAACTTGAAAAATACCAGCGTTATAAATAAAAACGGACGGAGCATCGAGTTCCGATTTTACTTTCTCAAAGGCGGCTACTACCGATGTCGGGTCGGTAACATCCACAGTCACAGATAATGCCCTACCACCAGAATTTTCGATATCCGATTGAATTTGCGCTCGTTTGTCTTCGCTTCTTGCCATCAATGCGACGGCAAAACCTTCGCGTGCAAAGCGGTGAGCAACTGCGGCACCTAAACCCGGTCCTGCACCCATAACTACTGCAACTTTCGATTGACTCATTTTTTGACCTCGCTTTATCAACCGTGCTGATACAACCGAATGATACTACCAGTCACCATACTTACTTCATCTGAAGCTAAATAACCCGTATATTTACTTACCTCTGCCGCCAGCCATTCTGGATGTCCATCGTATGGGCAATACCTTCGGCAAACTTCGCTAACGGGTCTATTTTAGACATCTCCGGAAATTAATTATACGTTATCTGAAACCCTTATAGAGACGCGATACCCAAGCGTCTCTACATTCTTTTCTGGAGATGTCTATTATATTTGTTGCGATCGAGATGCTACCCTACGGGAACGCTACGAGTGAACATTGCGCTCCCAGCATGACAAAAATGGTGTTGCTGAATCCGAGGCGCGAATTTATCTCGCGCACAGACGCAAAGGCGCAAAGAGTAAGATTTTTAATATACCCCATTTGTAATTTTATACTTCAATTCAGCAACGCCACAAAAACTATACTTGGAAAACATCCTCTTAGCGCGGTTCAATATGTAGTCGCGGAGAAATACCCGGATTGATGATTTCTGCTACTTCTTCAGGAGGCATGTTACTAAGTTCCGCTTCCAGTTCTTCGGCAGTAAAGTCATAGCCAATATCTTCGGCAATATCAATGCAAGTTTTTGTATCCATCGCGGTTTTAAGCTTTTGTCTTAAGCCTTCATCTTGTTTTGCAGCTGTCAAAAATTCGGCAACATTTGTTTGAGACATAATTAAAATTCCTTTTTTTCAACTTTGATTTCGAGGCAGTTGCTATGAAAACAACTTTGCAACCAAGCATGTATTATCATGTCCGGTTAAACACTTGCAATAAAATGAGCCTACCTCTTATTTGTAAGTGATTAAGCGGACTTGATATAAATTAACTTTTCCCTTTCCCCTTTCCCCTTTCCCCTATTTACAAATTAGTGGATAGTTTATTGTTATTAAGGGAGTCCGTAGCTATGATGGTTTTCGATTGTGTTGAATGTACCTCCATAAAGGCGATCGCGTATTGTGTCGCTTTGTAAAAAGTCATGGGGGAAACCTAACTCAATCTGACTAACCTGATTGAGACGCTGTAAATGCTCCGGTGATAAGTTGATCTCTACACAAGCTAAATTATCCTTGATTTGCGATAACTTGCGTGCGCCGATAATGGGAATAGTGGTATTACCTTGGGTACGTAACCAAGCAAGGGCAACCTGCGAGGCAGTGCATCCCATTTCAGTCGCAACTTGGCTAACAACTTCGGCTATTTTTAAACTGCGTTCGGGAATTTCTGCACCTCTACTTGCGGTTTGCTTGGAGTCACCATTATTACTGCCATTGCCGTTATTATACTTACCCGTTAATACACCTCCTGCTAAAGGCGACCAAGGCGTTACAGCCATGTCGAAAGCTTTTGCCATCGGTAGTAAATCGCGTTCTGGAGTGCGCTGAACTAAACTGTATTCAACTTGCAACGCCACAAAAGGAGTCCAACCGTAGCACTGCGCCAAGGTGTTTGCTTGCGCCACAATCCAAGCTGGCGCATCGGAAATACCAATGTATAAAACTTTGCCCGCACGCACCATATCATCGAATGCCCGCATGACTTCCTCAACCGGGGTTGTGTAATCCCAAGCGTGCAGCCAGAATAGATCGACGTAATCGGTATTCAGCCGTTTCAAGCTACCTTCGAGCGACTGTATCATATTCTTACGATGGTTGCCACTACCGTTGGGATTACCTTTGGAGTCATTCATGTGGAGAGGAAAAGAATACTTTGTGGCAACAACCAAGCGATCGCGTTCCGAAGCGATGAATTCACCAACGATTTTTTCGCTACTACCATCAGTATATCCGTTAGCTGTATCTATAAAATTCCCACCAGCTTCAACAAAAGTATCAAAAATCTGGCGACTTTCATCCTTCGATGCACCCCAGCCCCATTCTTCACCAAAGGTCATTGTACCAAGGCAAAGTTCAGACACACGCAAACCACTTTTACCTAGAAGTTTGTATCGCATCATAAATTAATCTCCTTTTCAGTTAATTACAACGATTTGAGGACAAGTTATTAGATTCACATTTTTAAGTGTCTGCCAGACAATAGACATCTCCGGAAAACAATGTAGAGACGCGTTCACGAAGTGTTCCCGTTGGCGCAGCCTGCCCGAAGGGCTTAGGGTAATTTCGCGTCTCTCCAAGGGTTGTAGACAACGCATAATTAATTTCCGGAGATGTCTAATTGGTAAGTGTCTGGCAGACAATTGGTAAGTGTCTGCCAGAAAATTGATAAGTGTCTGCCAGAAAATTGATAAGTGTCTGCCAGAAAATTGATAAGTGTCTGCCAGACAATTGGTAAGTGTCTGCCAGAAAATTGATAAGTGTCTGCCAGACAGTTGGGAAGTGTCTGGTGAACAATAAAAGCTCGTATCATCAGTTTTGCTCGCAATTGAAAGCGACTTAATATCACACAAAATCTTTGTCAACATAACACCATCGCCAGTCTTCACCAGGTTCAAACGACTTGATAATAGGATGATTTGTAACGTGGAAATGCTTAGTAGCGTGTTTATTTTTTGACGAATCACAACAACCAACATGACCGCAAATTAAACATTCGCGCAGGTGTAGCCACGTATCGCCCATTTTCAAACATTCCTCGCAGCCTTGAGCGCTGGGTGTAACTTCTTTAATTTCGTTGAGATGCGAACATTGTGTACTCATAAAATTCTCCTGCTTAAGAAAGATCCCAAGGTTTTTAATGGGTTGCGACCCGACTTTTTAAAAAAGTTGAGAATCTAAACATTACTTTATAAAATCGTAATTATGGTCACTATAGAACCGTAAGTCAGAACCGCAGATGTAAGCATGGGCGTTGCATTGCAAGGCTGTTTAATTACTGGGTCGGGAACGTTCTCGACTCGCACATCCCCTCTTTGCGTGATAAACTGTTGCTCGCATTGCGCCCACCGTGTCAATTATTTTTTGCTCTCAAAATCGTAGTATTTCTTTAGTCAGACCGAAATATACCCGCAGGCTGAAGTCTGATTACACTTATAAGACTATAGGCTTAGATGTTCGCTCGTCGAAAATCAAAGTTTGTAATAAAAATTCCAAGCTTTAAAACCAAAGCATCCGTACTTTATAGACTTATTTTGTAAAACTCCGAACAATCTCTAAAAAAGCTGATAATACTGGTGTCGAATTATTTGATTTCCAAGCAATACCTAATCCCGCAATTGGTGCTTCGATCTCACCATTCTTTATAACTAATTCAGGTATATTTAAGTGTATCGGCACAGACACAAACAGTAATCAAGCGCACAGATAAGTTCATTTTATAAATTATTTCGTTGATATTGTTCCAATGCAAAGTTTATTCTTTAATGAAAAAACATTTGCACTACCTGTGAAATTGATTTATGACTACTAAAAAAAAGCGTGCGGATAATGATTCACCTTGGAAAGAAGTCCTCGAAGCATATTTTCCGCAGGCAATGCAGTTTTTCTTCCCTGAAACCGCACGTATTATTAACTGGAATCGTAAACACGAGTTTCTAGATAAAGAGTTTCAACAAATTTCCCGCAAGGCAAAACAAGGTAAACGATATGCAGATAAATTAGTCAAAGTATGGGGAAATAAAGGGGAAGAACTGTGGTTATTAATACATATAGAGATTCAGGCAAAGTCAGAAAAAGACTTTGAAAAACGTATGTTTACGTATAACTTCCGGATTTTCGACCGTTTTGATAAACCAGCAATTAGCTTGGCGATTTTATGTGATAGTAGTACTGACTGGTGTCCAGACAGTTACGGTTATACTTATCCTGGTACGAGCATGGATTTTAAATTTGGAAGCGTTAAGCTTTTAGATTACCAAAATCGCATGACTGAACTTGAAGCAAGCGATAACGTGTTTGCGAATGTGGTGATGGCACACTTGAAAATGCAGCAAACACAAAGAAAACCCAAACAGCGAAAAGAGTGGAAATTTAGCCTGATACGTCAGATTTATTATAAAGGGCTAGGAGAACAAGATATTCGTAACCTGTATCGATTTATAGATTGGGTTATGATCTTACCAGAAGGATTGGAAAACGAGTTTTGGAAAGAATTAAAACAGTTTGAAGAGGAACAAACTATGCCTTATATTACCACAGGTGAGCGGATTGGTTATAAGCGCGGCAGAGAAGATGGACGACAGGAAGGACGGCAAGAAGGTGAACAAGCGCTGATTTTACGCTTACTGTCACGACGATTTGGAGAATTATCGCTCCAAGTGCGTGCGCGTGTTGAGTCTATGAATTCAACTCAGTTAGAAGCACTTGGCGAAGCGTTGTTAGATTTTACTGATATTGATGATTTGAACAACTGGTTGCAGGAACATTAAATAATACGTTTGCAGGACTTGCAGTAAGGAGCCAGTACTGTAAAAGTTATAGACCCCCAATTACCCCCCAACCCCCTTCCCTGGTAAGAAGGGGGAGTACATTTGCTCCCCTCTCCTTGTAGGATACTGTTGGTCAATTCGTGAATGGTTAAACCCCTCACCCCAAAACCCTTTGTTTTACGTTATGCCCGCCTTGGAATGTAATTCCAAGGCTAATAGCCCAAGTGCGTTGGAACGCACTTAAATCAAGAAATATGGGGCTAATGGGTTAGACCCCTTATCAATTCGCCAACAGTATCCTTGTAGGAGAGGGTTGGGGGAGAGGTTTTAAAAACCTTTGAAAAGCTCAGTAATAAGTCAAGCACTGAATTTTATATTACAGCAGTTTTCGGGTAAATAGACCACACAGTAGGGGCACGGCAGTGCCGTGCCCCTACGAAAATCTGTGAGCCTGCTAGATTAGTTATAGTGCTACCAGTTATGAAGAAGCTATTACCAAATGGACGTTTACTAAATTCTTTTATCGCTTCTGCTTGGTTAGTGGCGATTCCTAATAATTGATTGATTTGTTGCTCTTTGTTAGCAAGTAGATTTGTTAGTTCTTGGTAGGATGCATTGAGTCGTTTCTCCACTTCTTTGGTAGATATATCCTGATTATGAGTCACCTTAACAACCCATAAATCACCTTTTTTCTCGATTCCTTTTAATTCTAATCCTAAACCATCATCTTCTAAATGAAGTTTTTGTAAGGCAAAGCTAAAAGCACTAACTATAATAAGTTTCATACTCACAAAGCAATTACTGTAGAAGCATGGGTTAAACAAAGTTTTGGTAATTGTTTCAGGAATTTCTTAAAACAGAGGAAATATGAACAGTAAAGTTAAAATTCTGCTGTTAGCAGCAAATCCAACAGATACAAGCAAGTTACGCTTAGATGAAGAAGTACGCGATATTTACGAAGCTTTAGAACGAGCCAAAATGCAAGAGCAATTTGAAATTATCCCGCAGTGGGCAGTACGCGATAGTGACTTAATTCATGCTTTGGTTAAGCATAAACCACAAATTATTCACTTCTGTGGGCATGGTGTAGGTGATTCCGGGTTAGCTTTGGAGAATGACTCAGGGCAAACTCACATTGTCAGTACAGAAGCTTTGACACAGTTATTCAAGCTTTTTAAGGACAAAATAAATTGTATTTTGCTTAATGCTTGTTACTCAGAAGCTCAAGCTCTAGCAATTCATGAACATATTAACTATGTTATTGGCATGAACCAAACTATTGGCGATCGCGCGGCTATTAAGTTTGCAGGAGCATTTTATCAAGGGTTAGGCAATGAATTATCGATAGAAGATGCTTATGAACTCGGACGTGTTGCAATCCAATTAGCAGGAATTCCAGAGTCGCTAACTCCTGTTATTAAAATTAAACTAAATTTAACTGTTGAAAGCCAACCTGTTACTCAACGGCAACAAGAGGATAAACCCGAAGAAACTTTATATAGCAACTTATTTAATATCTCGAATAGCAACATGAAGATTGTTAGTGGTTTGGGAAGCGTTAATTATCAAGAATCTTCTAGTTTACCTGTAAATCTTGACACCTTTAAAGTTGGTGCCTGACCTCCAAGTACTGCATCAACATCTGTGACTTTTGACGTATGTTCAAAACCTCTCCCCCAACCCCTCTCAATACTTATCGGTTAAGGGGGAAAGGGTAAAGGGTAAAGGGAAAAAACTTTCGTAAATTAGGCTTTCTAGACCTTTTCCCGCAACCCCAGTTCCCTAAAACCTACGCAGTATTGTAACCTCTCTCCTCGTCGGAGGGCTAGCGTATTTAACAATGACCTCGATGGCACATAATTGGCGATCGCAGTGCAGAAATATTGTCAGATTTATTCTCTATTTTATGCTCAATGCCACATCCTGAACTAGGTCGGTTCTAACAACTACCCCAGCCATTGCGGGTTCTTGGCAGTACTGTCAAACTGGTTCGTTGTTTTAAACAATTCGTATTGACCTTTTGCTGCCGCAGATCGCGTTCGATTCAATAGGTCTGCCACCTGTTTCTGGCTCATTGGTGCAAACGTGCGGACTGCCTCTAACGCTTGCTCCAAAATAGGCATACTTTCAAAGCCAGTAATAACTGTCGAGGTAGGCAGGTTCATCGCGTAATGAAGGCATTCAATCGGTTTAACTGTATTACTCTTGAGAATATATGGGTCACCCATCGATTTCATTCCCAGCACCCCAATTTGATTTTTGACTAAAATCGGCAGAACTTGCTTCTCAAAGCTCCGGAAATGGGCATCCATTACGTTTAACGGCATCTGCACGGTATCGAAACGAAAATTATTTTGAGCAGCAACATCCAACATCCGCAGATGAACTAATGGGTCTTTGTGCCCTGTAAAGCCGATGTAGCGAATCTTACCTGCCTTTTGCGCTGCGATTACTGCTTCCATTGAGCCACCTGGAGAGAAGATGCGATCGCCATCTTCCATGCGTATAATTTCATGATGTTGCAGTAAGTCGATGCGATCGGTTTGCAAGCGTTTGAGCGATTCGTCAATTTGCTTTGTCGCTGCCTCTTTGGTACGACCATCAATCTTCGTCATCAGGAAGACTCTATCGCGGTATCCACCCTGCATCGCTTTACCCATGCGGATTTCGCTGCCTCCGTTGTGGTAATCCCAGGAGTTATCCATGAAATTAATACCGCGATCGATCGCAGTACGAATCAGCCTAATTGCTTCTTGTTCGTCTTTCGGTCGTCCGATGTGATGTCCCCCTAAGCCAATAACAGAGACTTGCTCTCCAGTACGTCCTAGAGTTCTATACAACATCTCTCCTTTTTTGATTTGACCTTGATTTGGTTTATTTTGAGCAGATACTGGTTCGATAAATCTTTCTGAAACTGCTAGTCCTGCTGCAATCAAACCCGATGTCGAAGCAATTTTTAATAAATCTCGCCTACCGATCTCCACAAAAGTATCCCAAGAATATTTATTACTCTTACAACTTTGCATCGGCTCAGGATATACTGCATCTAACTATTGAGGGATAGGTGACGAAGCCTTTCAATGCTAAAATCTGTAATATTTAGGCTTGCGGAATATCCTTTAAAAAACCTCTATATCATCTTTTTATGTGTGAATAGCAAATTATAAATATCGATTTTCTCTACAAAATTGATATATTCTGGCTATTAATTCAGATTTTATATAGCGTTTCCCTCTCGAGTGAGGTACAGTCGTAAGGGCTATTCTGTGCTGTGCCCCTACATCTTGGACGAAACGAGTGTACCTCATTAAACTGAGAACCGCTATATATATTAAAAGATAAGTGGTTTTCCGCTCTCTAATTACGAAACTTCTAGAATTCCAACCAACAATTTCATTAAATCTTCTAAATCATCGGGAATTCGATATAACGAAACATCCTGAAAAATCTTTTGCGTTGTTTTCTCTAACCGACCAAAACGCCAAACATCACCAATTGTCACAGCCCCATAGAACACATCACCTTCTTCAACTTGAATGAGTCCTACCAAACAAGCTTTAAATCAATACATCAAAAACACAAGCTATTAGTCTATGTCATTAATTTTGACCCTCTCGTGAGGTTCAAATCCCCGACAACTCCTGCGAAGTCGGGGATTTAGCAACCCCTCAAAACTTTTATGTTGGTAAAAATATTTTAAATCAGTCAAGATGCAAAAGTCGATCTGGAAGTTGTTGCAACACCCTTTCAAATGGCGCAGTGCTATCAAGTCCCCGCGTTAAAACTAAGGCACTTTGAATTTGCATGACAGAACTTTGCAATTAATTGGGCATCCGGAAATTTTGTGGCAGTTAGATGACTCAACGCATGAAACGGGTGGTACTCAACGTTACTGGAATCTAACAGTCGAAAAGTGGTTGGAAACAAGTTTACCACAATCGTTTGAGTGGGAATTGCTTGATTACTCGCCCTACAACCCACCTTAAAGCAACCCTGCAAGGATGAGTGTAGGGTAAGGCAGTGCGATCGCCTCAGAGAATTCAATTGGCATCACAAAGGCAACTGAGAACTGACAATTAACGACTATAATCAGTTTGCTTTATTTGTGCCGACTTACCTAATACTTAATTCAACTGTTCTACTAAATGGTCACCCACACGCAAGGCATTAGCGATAATTGTCAGCGTTGGGTTAACTCCAGAATTTGAGGGGAAAAAGCTGCCATCGACGACATAAAGGTTATTGATATCGTGGGTGCGGCAGTTGAGATCGAGTACCGAGGTTTTGGAATCGCTGCCAAAACGGCAAGTACCGCATTGATGTCCAACAGTTTCCACGGGGATGTTACTGCGCGGATAGATGCTAAAGGGCATAACCTGCATTGCATTTCGCTCGATTGACTTTAGTACCGATGTCCAGCGATGAACTAAGCGCTCGGCAGCTTCAGTATTATTAAGAGTATAATCTAAGTACAATTTATCCCCAACAACACGCACGCGATTATTCGGGTCTGGCAAGTCTTCAACCTGTAACCACCACCCTACGGAACGTTCGGCAACCTGCTGAAGTCCAAAGTTTGGTATCAATTTTACGAATGGTGCGAGTAATGGGGGAGCTTCTGCCGGAATCATATCTGCAAGCACATTTCCAGTGTTTTGCACCATTCCCATTGGGTAGGGAAAATCTGGTTCTCCCCAGTAAAAATCATTAACGGCAATTGTTTTTTGGAAGTTTGCCCGGTTACGTTCGGCGTGGATTGACAACAGTGTAATTGCCTGATGTTTCATAAAATTCCGTCCCACTTGGTCGGAACTATTTGCCAGTCCGTGCGGGTGTTTATCGTTGGCAGACCGCAATAGCAAAGCCGCAGAGTTGATAGCTCCGCACGCAACTACAACTATATCTGCTTTCAGATAATGTAACTCGCCATTAATATCTGTTTCTACTGCGGTTACTTCTCGTCCCGACTCGTTAGTATGTAGCTTTAGGACTTTAGCGTTCGTTTGCAACTTTACGTTTGAGTAAGCTTCACGGGTAGGACGAATCGCATTTACTTCGGAATCGGCTTTGGCTCCGACTAGACAGGGATAGCCGTCAAAGGTATCGCAGCGAATGCAGAGACTCTGGCTGCGATCGCTCTCATTCAACTTCATTCCCAAAGGCAAATTAAACGGCTTGTAGCCCAACTTGCTGATACAGTCGGCGAGTACCTGCATATCTGGCTCGTGACTCACTGCTGGATAAGGAAATGGCTCAGAACAAGGTGGTTCGGTTGGGTCTGTACCTCGCTCTCCATGCACGTCATATAGCTTTTCGGCTTGGGTGTAATAAGGTTCAAAATCTTGATACTTTAGTTCCCATTCTGGGGAAATTCCGCCTTTATGGATGACTTGCTCAAAATCTCGTTCGCGCAATCGTAACAATGCAGCCCCATACACTTTAGTATTACCGCCCACCCAATACCCGGTTTGCGGACGAAATGCTTTTCCATCTTTGTCATACCAATGTTCGGAGGTATGATAGCGTTCTTTTTGGTAAACCTCCAAAGCGCTCCAGTTAGCTTTTTCTCTAGGTAAAAAATCGCCCCGCTCCAGTACCAAAATTTTCTTGCCACTAGGTGCTAATTTATATGCTAATGTTCCTCCTCCCGCTCCCGTACCAATAATAATGACATCGTATTCGGTAATATTCATCAAAGCTCCAGTATACAATGGTGTCACAAACGTATCAAAGTTATCACAACGTTGCAACCGAACCACCATCTACCCGGTAGTTAGCACCAACCACAAAGCTTGACTGCTCGGAACATAAAAACGCGATCGCTGCTGCCACTTCTTCTGGTCGTCCGCGTCGCTTCAATTCTAAGTGAGGTCGATTTTGGTCGAGAAAATTAGAAACTGCTTCATCAAAGCTAATGCCCATTTCTTTCGATTGCTTTTCCATCATGGCATCCGTCATTGGTGTAGCAATAAAGGCAGGAGATACAGTATTTACCAGTACGCCATCTTTCGCATAAGCTTTAGATAAGTTTTTAGCAAAGTTAAGTATTGCAGCTTTGCAGGCACAGTAAGGCATCTCTTCTGGATACGGCTGTAGCGCGTCTTCTGAACTAATTAAAACCACACGTCCCCAACGGGTTTCACGCATCGCTGGAATAAAAGCGCGACAGACACGTACTGCTCCCATCAAATCTACATCGATAGTTTTATACCAATCTTCATCGCTAATTTCTAAGAAATCCCCTGTGGCTCCTGTAATTCCTGCTGCATGAACAAGAATATTCACAGTGCCGAAACGCTCAATTACCTGACGTTTTGCAGCTTCGACTTCTTCTGACTTGGTGAGGTCTGCTTGAACAGTAAACACTTCTCCAGATTTGCCAATTTCAAGAGCCGATTCAGCAAGTGGCTCCTTTTTCCTGTCAATCAGGG
The DNA here is from genome assembly GCA_964242965.1 of uncultured Calothrix sp. Lineage (GTDB taxonomy): Bacteria > Cyanobacteriota > Cyanobacteriia > Cyanobacteriales > Nostocaceae > JANNFJ01. The sequence goes on from CAXTCQ010000048.1 coordinate 12,565, forward strand.
CAATCTTTGCCCCCTCCTGAATGAGTAATTTGGCTGTAGCTTTACCTATGCCTGAATCTCCTCCAGTAATGACGGCAACTTTTCCTTGAAGACCAAAATCCATATATAATTTTTCCTCTTCTAATTGCGACTAATTTAGTCTAAGCCGATTCAGGGAATATACGGGTTATAAAAAATTTAGACTACTTATACTTATTACTAAAGTTAGGGCTTTTTCAACTCCTAAAAGGTATATTCATCAAATGATAAATCACCCTTTAGGTAGACTAAAATTTTTATTCCGACGATGTTACTGGGTATAATAATCACTACCTACCTGCATCTTCACCATTTTTGCGATCGCATGAGCGCGTGTCGGAAGCATATAGCGCTAGCGACAGTATCGCTTTTAAGCAATCCGCACTCAATATATGGATAAGTTTACCAAGACACTTATTTTACAGATGTAAACCTTAGCAAGTAGGATCGTACAACTCACATAAAATAGCAAAAGTACGCTCTGCAATATTTATTTACAAAGCGTTCCCTGAATGGCGTTATCTTGTTTGAGAAAGCTGGGGTAGCAATTTGGTAACCAGGGGTAACGAAGGCGGACGTTTCAACTCGAACGATGCTTTCGGCTGCAATACCCTCGTAGTCCCGGTCTAGTGCCGTAGACCCACTGTTAGTGATCGCGGAACGAGGCATACATACAGCTAATTATCCAAGTTTCATCAAAATGGCGCGAATCAAACCTACAAGAGCGGGAAATTGACGCATAAGAAGTTCGTATGATATATCTAATACATTAAAGCTAATTTAAGATACGCATTTTAACTGAAAACAAGATAAGAGAAGTAATCATTTATGTCTGACGATTATCATCCTAATTCTGCTGTCAATGCTTCTGCTACAACCAACATTTACCACTCCCATTTACAAGATTTACCTTTCAACACGGCTCGTAGACTATATAAAGGTGGAATTAGACCTGGTGAAACTCCAAGAACCAGGATGCAAGCTCAAGCAATGTTAGAGAAGATTCCCCCATCTCAACGCGCAGGTATTGACGGTGAATCTGCGGCTAATAATGCCGGACAGTATCTATCTAATAAACATGCTAGTCATATCAAACCTCATAGCAAAGGAGGGTCTAATAACCCAAACAATATCAAATGGGAGAATGCTAAAGACAACATCACTCGTGGCGATAAAACCATGAGTTGGCAGGAACAAATGAGAATAAATGCCAAATGGCAGTTTGACAACCTGGCAGGTGCTGTCAAAGCAGGTTTTCAAGCTGCACCTTTGGGGGCTGCCGTAGGTGCAATGACAGCCGCACCTTTTTCGCTTCTAATTAATGCACTGCGCGTAGTCCGAGGAGAAATCTCTGCTACTGAAGCAACTACAGAAACATTAAAAGATACCGTTATGGGCGGTGCGGTTGGGGGTGCAACAGCGTTTGCAACTACAACAGTAGCAGCTGCTTGTCCGCCAATAGCGATCGCGTTAACTACAATAGCACCAGTTTTAGCCATTGTTGGTACTGCGGGTGTAGCTTACGAGTTTTTCAAAATCCTTGATAACCATAAAGAAACTGTAAGAACCTATTACGAATCTTTAACCCAGCAAGAACTAGAGCATTTACAAGCAATTGAAAATGAACTGATCTATGAACACCAGAAAAATCTAGGGTTTTTGACTGAAACGCAAACAATTAATCAAGAAATTACAAATCGTCCAATTGCGCCGGGAGTAGAAGGGGCTATGCAACGGTTACGTGAATCAGTTGCTATTGCTCAATCTTTAGGACTTACATCAGCAGATAGTAAGGTGCTAGCTAATTCTCAACTTACTTACCTTCCTCCTCTTCCTAGCAAATATTAAAAAATTATATGATTTTTATACTGCCTTTGGTCGCTGCTTTAGGTGCAGCAGTTGGTGCTGTTGTAGGTGCTTTTACTACTCATGCTGCTGGTGAGAAGGATAGACAAGCAGCCAAACATCATAGACAAGTTGCCAATGAATTAACGGGTAAATACGCAAATTTAGAGAAGAATTATTATGAATTTGCTAATGAAAGTAAAAGGCAAATTAATAATTTCACTCGTCAAAATGCATTAAACGAAGTAGAAAAAGACTGTTTGCGTTTAGCAGTGCGATTACAACAAAATCTTATTTCCTTGATGTGGGAGATTGATAGAAAACCCACAGCGGATGCTTTAAATACATTCCAAGCCGCAGTGCAACAAACTAATCAAGTTCTCTCTCAATTAGAAGAAGAGTTAATTATTGTTCCTAATGACTATTCTGCACGTCTTTTAACAGCAATAAAAGCAAGTAAACCAGTAAAAGTAAGTAAACCAGTAAGTACTGTAAAGCCCGACGATGTTGCTAAGAAAACTATTCTTAGTGTTGATTTAGGTAGAACTTCTACCAAAACTACCGTCAGCCATGAGCCAAACAGTGTAGTCTTCATACCTAGCAATATAAAGCAAATCACATGCGAAGGACTTCGTAATGGTATATTTAAAGCTAGAGCTATTAACCCCTTAGCGGATTTGTGGTTAGAACACCAAGGTAGTGGTTATGTTGTTGGTCAATTAGCATTTGAATTGGGTGCAAATCTCGGTATTGGGCAATCTAAGTTAGAAGATGCATTGATTAAAATTTTAGCAAGTGCTGGTTATTTTAAACTTAAAGATGAAATATCGGTAGTGATAAGTTTACCTTTCTATTCCATAGAACAATTTCAGATAGACAAATCACAGTTGATTAGCACAATCACTGGTCCCCACGTTATGAATTTCCGTGGTGAGGCTGTATCGCTTGATGTTAACAAGGTATGGGTAATGCCCGAAGGTTACGGCAGCTTGCTTTGGTGCGAAGCACAACCGAAAAAGAGACCAAACAGCCCTGATTTTACAAAAACTTGCGTGGCTATTGTCGATATTGGTCATCAAAACATTGATACGCTCATGGTGGATAATTTCCGGTTTGTCAAACATGCTTCTAAGAGTGAAGAATTCGGAATGAATAAGTTTTACGAATTGCTTGCAGCCGAAATCGAAGGTTCCGACGCGCAATCGTTATCGTTGATTGCAGCAGTCAACGGCCCCAAGAGCGATCGCTTCTACCGTCCTCGCGGTGCAAGCAAACCCACCTACCTTGATGATTTTCTACCTAACCTGACCGAGATGTTCTCGCGGGAAATTTGCAACCGCATTCTAGCTTGGTTACCCGAACGTGTTGCCGATGTAATTCTCACTGGTGGCGGCGGCGAATTTTTCTGGGAAGATATGCAGCGCTTGCTTAAAGAAGCTAAAATTAACGCACATTTGGCTGCCCCATCTCGTCAAGCTAACGCTTTAGGGCAATATATTTACGGAGAGGCGCAATTATCCAATCGCGCCCTAAAATAAAATATTTTATACCACTTTGCTTCGGTACAATTCAGCAATAGTATTGCTGAACTAATAGTTTAGGTTCAGTAACATGCAATCGAAGACGCGATGCCTGGAGGTTAACACCCTCATATGCGATACCCGTTGGTCATGCCAAGGAGCGTATCGCCCTTGTATGATGTTACTTTAAAAGCTGTCGAAACTGTTCAGCTATACGAGCTTCAGCCTTCTGTTTTACAACGTCTGATGTGTGCCGTGCTGCGTCTCGAATAACACTGTCAGCTACCATTGGAGAACGGAAAGCGCTGGCAATGCAGGAAATCGCAGCCAAGTAAGAATTACATGGGTCGTGCAGGCAAAAGCGTTTAGCAGCGTCGTAATCGCCGTTTTGCAGCGATATTAGCGCTTGTTCCGACAATTTAGTGGGTGGTTCGCCCAATTCTTTGAGTAAACAATCTGTCATCGCTTTGATTGTGTCTATTGGCAAATCAGCAAGCTTTTGACGCGACCCGGAAACGCGCTCATTCTGTTGCATAGTTTCTAGCCTATTCTGGGAGAAAAGGAACCAAGGTATCAGGTGATACTAGCCACTAAGTGGCATTCAAAAGTATTACTGCGTGAGACTTCCAGAAAAGTTTTATTTTAGCTCAATAAAGCTAGTGATCGCTATCACTATAAATTTGTAGTTATAGAGCAGTATTTGTTCAAATTTTCACATTTTGGAAAAATTAATCCTAGTTTTAAACGCGAACCAAGTCAGCCAGAGGCACTGGCTTCTCGACAATATCCAGCTTGGCTTTTTCCCCACGAATATCCACAATTAAAAACGGCTCCCAGCTTGTAAATTGAGGCGGGCAAATCGTCCAAATAACTTTATCCCCAATATTCACATGTTTCATTCGCTTTTTCTGGGGATGGAGCAATCCAATCGCCAAAGCTATCGTAGGTTTCCCCATCCTCACGAGCAACAGTAACAAACTGAATTGTTCCCACCTTGCCACGTACAGAAACAACTTTTACCGTTTGCCCACCACACCATTGCTCAAAACGCGAGACAAGAGAAGTCGCAACAACGCTCGCGCCCTTCTCCCATCCCAACTGCCACTCCTGCACGTCAACTATGGGAGCGACACCCGATTGACTATTTTCTTGTGCCTCTACGGACTCAAACTCGTCCATAAATGGTTCTTCTTCGATTTCAGGTTCCACCTCGTCAACAGCTTCGCAGTCTTCGTGATAAAAGCTATCCATAAATGGTTCTTCGATAACAGGCGGCTCCACCGGAACTAACCGTCCCTCTATATACGCCTGCCGCAGTTCTAAAGATTCTCGAATTATTGCTTGTGCTGTTAAGCCTTCGCGGTCAATCATCGCTTGCAATGTAACGCCCGTAAAATGGTCGTCTTCCCAAATTGGCGGCACTTGACAATACCTTTCCCCTTTGGGGGTAGCTCGCCAAATGGTTGGTTCGCTCTTGAACGGTTTGGGTTGACGCTGCTTTTTGATTAAGTCGCGTACCATCGCTTGGTCTATAGCATCTGCATGTTGCAGCTGCTGGATAACGGGCTGATATTTCTTGTTGTTCTTAGCCAGGAGAAATATCGTATCGGGTTCGATGTGACGTAATGCTGCTGGGTCGAAATTTTTAAACGTTGCTGCGACTTTTAGGTACTTTTTGTCCTCGTTTTTCCAACCTTGCTCCCTAACTATCTGCTGATACATACTTTTCGTGCTGTTTTCCTTCACGTCAGCAAGCCAAAAAGCGTAACGCAAAATCTGCTCGGTCGAATCCCCTAAATCCTCGTAATAAAAATTAACAATTTTTTCTGGCGTTATTTCATTCGCCTGCGCGGCAATATCTTGTTCCTTGTCTTGTTGGGCAATTGTTTGTTCGTCGAATACTCGTTTGGTTTGAAGTTGTGTAATCATAAGGATCTAACTCCTGTATATAGGGGGTTTGATGAAGGCGATCGCACCCGTTCCGTCAAGAAGAATGCGATCGCCTTCTTTTAAATTATTTTATCATGATATAGTTACCTAATTATTTACATAGTTAAATAATTAAATAAATGACTAGATTCTGGATGAATGTAAGCTAATGAGGTAAATAGATAATGAAAGTTATAAAGATGCCTAGACCTGAGAGGGCAGAACGCAGAGCCTACGGAGAAACAAAAAAGCCCAGACAGTTTATGATTACTGACTGGGCTTCCGAAGAATTGGATAAACTTGCCGAAGAAATGGGAACTACCCGTTCTGAAGTTTTAGAACGGGCTATTCGCTGTGGAGGGTTAGAAGTAGCAAAAAAATACAGTCCTGAAACTGGAGAATGTTCTCAATAGGTTCTAGTTTAAGTTTTTACTTAGGGGCATTTTTAAATTAGGATGCGCGATGGTGCAAGGTATTTACCTCATGGCGATGCTCCTATGCGACCAAAAAGTGGTATTGCACCACACCGATATCGCAACGGCGGGGACACCCGGTGCATTCATGCGTGGGGGTAAGCCGGGGCGCGATTTTATAAGCCCTGCGGGCACGCTGCGCGAACGCCGTCAATATTGGCGGTTACGTTTCCTTCTGGTTTTGAATGTACATTTTAATTGTCTCCAATGGAGCGCCACCAACGGTGGATATAAAGTAAGAATTAGTCCATAGCGATGGTAGTCGAGTTTTCAATTCGGGGTATTCCATCCGTAGATACCTGGATGTTGCACCTTTAAATCTTTTCACGGCTCGATGCGCTCCAAACTGCGGGTCTACTTCAATCAGCATATGTACGTCGTCAGGCATGATTTCCCGGAGCGATTATTTCTACTTGAATTTCAAGCGCTATTTGAGCTAGAAGTTCTTTAAGCCTCGATGCTATAGCATTGACAAGTACTTTCCGGCGATACTTAGGACAAAAAATAACATGGTATTTGCACGAATAAACTACATTATTGTTTGATTTAAATTTTTCCATATTTTTTCGGATTTATTGTTTTCTGAGTTGTATCTATAGCATCTGCATGTTGCAGCTGCTGGATAACGGGCTGATATTTCTTGTTGTTTTTAGCCAGAAGGAATATCGTGTCTGGCTCGATATGGCGCAATGCCGCTGGGTCGAAGTTTTTGAAGGTTGCCGCGACTTTTAGGTACTTTTTATACTCGTCTTTCCAGCCTTGCTCCCTAACTATCTGCTGGAACCTACTCTTGGTGCTATTTTCCTTCATGTCAGCAAGCCAAAAAGCGTAGCGCAAAATCTGCTCGGTCGAATCCCCTAAATCTTTGTAATAAAAATTAACAATTTTTTATGGTGCTGTTTCGTTCGCTTGCGCTGCAATATCCCGATCGATTTCGAGTTGAGCTAGTGCCTGTTCGTCAGCCTCAATTACACCCTGAAGTTGTGCCACGATCGTATCTGGATAATTACTAAAAATTACGTTTGTAGTTATCTCAACCCCTAGTTTCACTCGCTTGATAATGCTGCACGGCTTGCTGAACATCTACTGGTAATGTCTTAAATTTTTTGGTATTAGCGATAATAATATGCCAACCAGGGTAAGGAACAAAATCTTCAAATGGCTGCATCCCCGATTCAATTAAAGTTTGCGAAAGCTTTTCGATCCGACCATGTTTTTCTTTATCTTCAACGCGGTTAAGTCCTCTGGCAAAGTACCCACAAAACCAACATGTTGATTCAATATCGTTATTTAGTGCTGCAATCGCTGCATTGATTAGAATACAGGCAGTATCTTGATGTTCAGCCAAGGTGTGTCCAACTAGTAGGGCATCGAAAATTTTATCAAGCTTATTTGGGCAACGCTGCTGGCAATGGCGAACTAGCTGCTTGACTAACTTATCATCTTTTTTCGGTGGCTTAACTCCAAATCCCTTCAACATAAAACACACTCGATTTACTAGTAAAAAAGTTCAGTAATTATTCTGGTAATGATATTCCTTATTAAATATTTAATGTTGCTACTTTTCCTTCTTCTTGCTTGCCTTTATCGGTGAATGCATAACATCGGCATCTTTTTCCTCCCCACTCTACTTCTTTCTCTATCCACCAAGAGGAAATAAACTGAAGCAATCGCTATGCATGGCAGCATCAGAAAAACTGCACAACTCGTGACTGCGACCAACAAAATGCGCGATCGCTACATAATCGTTATCGCGCCGTAATTCGTCGCTAATAACTTTTTAACAAATGGCACAGCAAATTCCTGGATAAATAATTACCATAGCTTTAGAGTTTTTAATTTTACGTGTTAATTGATACTACCTTACCTTACTCTACAACCATCCTACTAAATGCGATCGCTCAAGTAAAGAAAAAAGCGGTCGCTACTTTTGTTTTATAGTTTTATACCCAATAAACTTAGCTCACCGTATGTCAATAAGACAGGCTATGCCAATGCGGAGCATCTTTTCGAGAAGGTATCGCAAAATACCACCGGATAAATACTGAATTTTCCTGAAGAAAAACTAGACGAACAATACTGATGGATTTCAATGATTGAAAAATATTAATAATTACCTAAATCGCCTTGCTAACTCGCTGCATCTGCAACCCCATTACGCTCATCAAACCTCTAATCCGTGTTCTGGGTCCATGAGTCCGAACTCAGTGTCATGTTGGCTCGTTGGGGGTTGCATTATTGTCTCCTACGCTCTTGAGGTGGCATCTGTCAGCATACATTTAAAACCTCTCGTGCGTGAGTTAGAGTAGGCTTTAAGTTTAATTTACATTCTGTTATGTAGTTTTGTTTACATCTACCAACCTACTTATTTCTCAATTAGCAACATCGCATGTCCGTCAGGGTCTTTTACCAAACAAGCTTGACGACAAGGAATTACACTCAGGGCGAACTGGACAATCCCTGCCGATACAAACTGCACTCCGGAAAGCCGCAGTATCTCTACAGCTTGCTGAATATTATTGACGACAAGTTCAACTTGTACGTGGGCAATATCGCAACTTTTCCAGTCACTTGGCATGGGACGACCGTTTGTAGGGATAATATAATCGAGTAATTCAATCCCTAAACCGCCTTGGGCAGGTCGAAGTGGCGTAACTTTAACTTGGGCTTGTGGTAAACCATCAAGATGAGCTTGGGTTTCACCTTGATTAAGACTGCCTCCATCGATTTGCATTCCCAGAAAATCGCGGTAAAACTGAAGACTTCGTTCGGTGTTGGCAACACTAATTGCACTGTGGTCGATTCCTAAAAATAAACGTTCGTTGAGATGCCATTTATCTTGTCCTTTGTCGTCCGGAAACCAAATTAGCTCTAAATTGTGCCCGTCGAGGTCTTTAAACTTAAATGCTCGTACACCCGCAGATGGTTTGTTTTGTGGTGGTATAGTTTGCGGTTCTGCTGAAATTGGTTGGATGGGAAATTTTCGTAAGTGAGCATAAGCACTATCCATATCGCTGACTGCGATCGCAAAATGCTGAAACCACAAATCATTACTTTGCGAATCGCTGGGTATGGGTTTTCCATCAATATTAAGATACTGCATCAGTTCGATGAGTTCATCACCAAGCTGCAAGGTGATAATACGAATTTTGGTCTCAGCTACACCTTCTAGGTCGCTGTAATTTTTTGATGTAACCGTAATATCGGAAACAAGTTCAAACAAGAGTGCTTGCGTATAAAAGTCTTTGGATTTATCAGCATCTAACACCGTTAATCCAATAGCTCTAATTTTTTGCACTTGTACATTGGTAGGAAAAGTCATCGCCATGATAGGGAGTAGGGAGTAAAAAGGAAGGTTTTAGGTAATTTTAAGTTTCGTTACATAGTTCGTTTTTTAGCGGCCTGCTTATTAAAGTACGTTAGATTCGCTATATTCTTGGGATTGGTGAATTAATTCTGCTACCAAACCCAAATCTTCTCTGTATACTCTGTGCCTTTGTGGTAAGTCAATCTAACAATTGTGTTATTTGGCACAATAAATCTCCATAACTTCTACTAGATTATTCGTTCGATGTGGAACTTTAACGTTTTTGAAAATACAGATGTAGTGAGGAACGTGAAAAAGTTTTGCTGTTAAAGGTTCACGTTCACCAAAACTTACTAAACGGAAAATACCGACTGCTGCGATCGCTCCTAAAGGTGGCGCGATACAATAAAGCCATTGATTTTGCAAGAATTGTTTTAAATAGGCACTAGAAATGGCTGGTTCAAAAATCAATCTTTGACATTCTTCAGCCACAATGCCACGTTACGCACGTAAGCTTTAATATCATCCAAAGCTTGCGGATTTTTTTTGATACCATCTCCTGGTGGTTCTTCAACAAAACTAGGACAACCCATATCGGTGTTCCAGTTATAATCGACAAAATGGTGAAAGCTCGATTCAGCAATAGCCCGTCCCAGAATATTACCATGTTCGTCTTTTACACTTTCAAAAGCAATGGCAAGATTAAAAGGACGATTTGTAATTTTGCTCGTACCTGTGGCAATTACCCGTGCATTGGCATTTAGGGGAACTCCGATCCCTCCTTCATGGGGATGCGATGCGAAAAATTGAATGGTATATAAAGGTGAATTTGGATTTTTTAGAAGTTCGTGAACTGGTTCGACTGGTGTAATTTTTTGATAGTCGCCATTGCTGCCAGAATGATAATTGGGCCAGTTAATATTAGTTGTATAAGGGTCATCTCTAGAGCAGCGTGATTCATCTGGGTCTGGATTTTTGGTGTGGAAATAGTGAGCAGCGCCTACTTCTCCTAAATTGCAAATACACGAACCCAAATCTTGATGGTCCCGTGTAATTAAAATACCACCTCCAGCAGCGCGAAATTTTGATATACCTTCACAATCTTTTTCCGTCAAACTGGCACCGATATCCGCAGCAAACAGCCATAACTCATCAAAATCTGAGCTATCAAGGTTACTTAAAACTGGCTCGTTTTCTGAGGCATCTGCTTCTCGATTGCGTGCTGTAACTTGAAAAAGATTGTTTCCATTGTCATCTTTACAAGATGCTAAATAATCGCGCAGCATTGAAAATCTGGTAATATCCCAATCATCTTCGGTTGTTGGAATCGTTGTCTGTAAAAGAATATTAATTGGTTTTTTCATTTTAAACTAAACCACCTGTTGCACGAATCGTTTGTGATGTTATCCATCGCCCATCGTAGCTGCATAAAAAGGCAACAATATCAGTGTATCTGTTAAAGAAGCCATTAAATTAACCTACCTTACTTCAAATCATCCCACCATTACAATGAATAACCTGCCCATTTATCCAACCACCTTGGTCAGAGAGTAGGAACATAACTGTATTAGCGATATCCTCTGGTTGCCCAAGTCGCCCTAATGGAGTCATGTCTATAATTGATTGAATATCCTCCTGTGTCTTTCCGTGACGGAACATGGCAGTATCAGTTGCTCCGGGAGCAACAGCATTAACAGTAATTTGTCGCCCTGCAAGTTCCTTTGCGAGGATGCGTGTCATTGTTTCCACTGATGCTTTGGTAGCAGCGTAAACAGTTTTATTCGGTGCAGCTAGTAGTACGCCGACAGAAGCAAAATTGATGATGCGTCCACCTTGACGTAAATATTTTACCGCTTCTTTGCAACAAAGGAAGATACCTCGAACATTGATGGCAAACGTGCGCTCAAAGTCAGTTTCAGATGTTTCCACCAGCGGCGCATCTTCTGGTTTCCATGCGGCATTATTGATAAGAATATCTAACTGCCCAAATTTTGAGAGCGTTTGCTCAAATAATTGTTCAACATCTGAAGCTTTACTGACATCGGCTTGAATAGCCAGAGCTTGCCCACCTTGGGATTCTATTTTAGTAACTACTTCTTGGGCTAATTCAGCACTACCTGCGTAGTTCACAACAACTTTTGCTCCTTCACGAGCAACGAACTGGGCTACCGTCTCACCAATGCCGTGTGATGCACCCGTAACAATCGCTACTTTCCCTGTTATGCTAGCCATGTTCTAATTATTTGCTATTTAAAGTGGAATTCCTTGCATCGCAATGGCTCGAAGAACACCTGTATCCGATGACATTTGGTCTCGAAAACGCTTCAAGTTGGGGTAATTATTAATACCCAATGGTGTTAGGTCAACCCAGCGAGTTAAAACGTAAAGATAAGGGTCTGCGACGGTACGTCGGATACCGACTGGATGCTTTTTTCCTTCTAGACGTTCATTCAAACTGGTGTAATGTTCGTGTAAGCGTTTATAGGTTGCTTGACGAAGTGCATCGTATTGACTTTCATCATTGATAAAACGTTGTGGTACAAAATGTGGTGCAAAGTCAGCGTGTACTTCGCTTGTCATGTAAGCAAGCAATTCCTCAAGTTGATAACGCTCATATGGGCTATTACCATTACTAAGATTGGCTTGGGGAAATTGCTCTGCCAAATAAACCAAAATGGCTGCTGCCTCTGTAAGAATGCTTCCATCATCAAGGACAATCGCTGGCACTTTGCCTTTTGGGTTAACTTGCAAATACTCCAGTTCGCGATTTTGTCCGTGTTTGAGTAATTTAAGTTCGTAAGGTTTGTTAATCCACTCAAGTGCGATATGCGGTGCAAGAGCACAGCTACTCGGCATTGCGTATAATTTTAGTGACATGTCTAAAAATCTCCTTAGCTTCCGTTTGATGAAGTATGCATTTGCAAAGCCATTAACGTTAAAATCGGGATTGGAGTGCGTTTTTATGATGCGTTATTAGAAAACTTGTTTTTTACGTGCTTTTGTAATCTTTTGTAATCTGTATTACAAAAGATTTTAATACAATCATATAAAACTAATATTTTATTGTCTTCTAACTATAGGGTTAAGTATCTTAATCTGCCTGACTTTAGCGAACAAAAAAATGTATTTAACATCTGTCATAAGTTAGATTTATTTACGTTTTATCCGATTGGGTAGACTATAATGGTGTTGATATGACAAAGTTTGTATGCTTCAATTTCATAGCGCGGCGAACATTAAATTAATAAGCAAGCACCTTTCTTAAGCGCAATAGTCGAAGCAAAAAAATTAATCAGAAGAATGGTAATGTAGTTGGGGATTCATTTTACGCAAACATAATAGGGCTAAACAAATTTTTATTGTGTATTGCATCACCTTCAGGGTTAATATTGGAATCGAGATTTATATTTACCTCCTACAAAAGTTTGTCGGGCGTAATCGGCAGTTCTCGAATTCGTTTGCCAGTCGCATTGAAAACTGCGTTGGCGATCGCCGCCGCCGCGCCGACGATACCGATCTCACCGACACCTTTCGCGCCGAGCGGATTAGCGATTTCGTCAGGTTCGTCGAGCCACAACGCTTCGATGCGCGTGGTGTCGGCAAAAGTCGGGACGTGATAATCGTTTAAATCGGCGTTAATCCATTTGCCGTTGCGTGCATCGAGCAGGTTGTATTCCATCAAAGCCATGCCGATACCCCAGACAATACTACCGATGAACTGGCTGCGTGCGAGTTTCGGGTTGATAATTCGCCCACAGTTGTAAACGCTCGTAAAACGACGTACCGTGACCGTGCCGATAGCAGCATCAACCGCTACTTCGCAAAAATGCGCTGCGTATGAATCCATCGCGTATCTCTTTTTCTTTTCCTCGTCGGGTTTAGCTACGGCACGCGCCTCGACGAATTTGCGGTTCGATTTTTTCAAAACGGTGGTGTAATCAGCATTTTCGTTTCCGGCAAGAGCGGCGACTTGCGCTTTCGCCTGTTCGCAGGCTTTTTTGATCGCCGTGCCGACCCACATCGTTGCGGTCGAACCGCCGGTCATCGGCGCAGGTGGCAAACTCGAATCGGCATATTCAAACTTGATTTTTTCGTAACCGACACCGAGTGCGTCCGCCGCGATTTGTCTGGCGGAAGTTGAGATGCCGTTGCCGAAATCGTGCGTCGAGCTTTGAACGACAACGCGCCCATCCGCGTAAATGCGGCAACGGGCTTCGGTCGGATTGCCTTTGAGCGGGTAAACTGACGCAGCGAAACCGTAGCCGATAAGATTATTTCCTTCACGCCTCGCCCCAGGCTGGACATTTCGTTTTGACCAACCGAACGCCTCCGCACCCTTATCAATACACTGAATCAAACGGCGGCAGGAAAATTCCTTATTCGTTACGGGTTCTTTTGTCGGTTCGTTAATTCGGCGTAATTCAAGCGGATCAATTTTTAACTTAAAGGCAAGTTCGTCCATCGCTGACTCCAGCGCAAACATTCCCGAAGCTTCGCCCGGTGCGCGCATCGGTGCTGGCTGCACGGCATTTAGATAAACAATTCTTTGGGCGAGTTTTCGGTGCGGCGCGGCGTAAAGCCCGTGTGTTTGATTGGTAAACGGTTCGACAAAGGGATCGGTCGCCGAACAGCTCGACTCGCCTTCGTGGATAATCGCCGTCAGTTTCCCGTCTTTTCCTGCGCCGAGTGCGACGCGCTGCCGGGTTTCGGGACGATGCCCGCTAGTTTCGGTCATTTGGCGGCGCGAGAGTGCGAGTTTCACCGGACGATTAACTTGTTTCGCGCACATCGCCGCGAGTGCGACGTGGGGGCGAATCATTCCTTTACTGCCGAAGGCACCGCCGACAAACTCGGCACGAACGCGAACTTTCTCCTCCGCCAAATCGAACGACTGCGCGAGCATTCGTTTAACACCTTGCACGAATCTCGTCGTTTCGTAAACGACAAGTTCGTTGCCGCGCCATTCCGCCGAGGTTGACTGCATCTCCATCGCCTGGTGGTTTTCAAGCGGTGTCAAATAAATCTCGTCAACTTTGAACGCCGCCCGCGCCAGCGCATTTTCGGGGTCGCCGCTAATTTCCGTCGGCGGCTCGCCCCAGCGCGATTCGGGTGCGATGGCGTTTTTAATATTTTTTAAAAAATCAACGGTGGGCGATTCTTCGGCGTATTCGATTTTTACGAGTGCGGCGGCATACCGCGCCTGCTCGTAGGTTTCGGCGATAACCGCTGCTAGAGCTTGTCCGCGAAAAAAGATTTCGTTCGACTGTAGTGGCAGTACGCTCGTCGCCGTGTTAGTTGGTTTCTCGACTTTTTTACCAGGGTCGAAGATGTCTTTGGGCTTTTTAATCCGCATTGCGTTTTCGTGGGTTAGAACCATTAGCACGCCACCCGCTTTTTCGGCAACTGCGGTTTCGATTTTCGAGATTCTGCCTTTGGCGATGCCACTCCCGACGAAAACTGCATACGCCATCTTCGCCGCCGGAATTTCCGCCGTGTATTTCGCGGCTCCGGTCACTTTCAATCGTGCGTCGGTGCGGTCAACCGATTTGCCAATCACTGTCATTCCAATGCTCTCCTCGTCCAAAAATTTAGGTATCTATCCCACCGCTTACTGCATTATTTTGACATCCAAACGCCTATTCTCGTCTTCATCGCTGCTTTGTTGCTGCGCCGCTACGATCAGCAAGAGCGACAGCAAAATTAAAAGAAGGCGACCGATCAACAAACCGCCCGCCATCATTTTTCGGAAAATTCTGTTGTGTTTTCACGCACAAACTTGTGTAACCCGTGCCTAAAAATCTAACTTAAACATTGTGCGCGCTATCGCCGCCGGTGATATCGAACGTCGCGCCGCTGACCATCGCCGCACCGTCTGAAGCCAGAAAAACCACGACGGGCGCAATCGCCTCCGGCTCGATCCACGGCACACCCAAAGGCGTTTTGTTCAGCAAAACTTTTCTCGCCTGCGCTTCGTCGTTTTTCTCATCGCCGGACGGGTCTTTGCCGCCTTCCTGCAAAGCCTGTGCGTAACGCTGCTCGTGCCGTGTGAGCGGCGTGTCGATCAAGCCGGGGACGACGGCATTGACCGTGATTTTGTGTTGACCCAATTCGAGTGCCGCCGACTTCATCAAACCGATGATTCCCCATTTGGAAGCCGAGTAAGACGCGCCGAATTTACAGCCGTGCCTCCCTTGCATTGAAGAAGTGACGATGATGCGCCCGCCGCCGCGATCGACGAGTAGGGGCGCAAAAGCTCTGAGCGTGTTCGCAGTGCCGTTCAAATTGACGTTAATTTGATCGTGCCAGTCCGCATCCTCCATTTCGAGCAGTGGTTTAAACGACTGGATACCAGCGTTGGCGAACACGATGTCCAGCCCGCCGAATTCGTTTCTAACTTGTTCGGCTGCCGCCCGTAGCACGCCGATGTCACGCTGATCGAGCTTGATTGCTAGCCAGCGGCGACCTGTATCCTGCACCGCGCGTCCGGTTTCCTCCAACTCGGCGGGCGTGGCGGGAGCAACTTCGAGAATCGGGCTGACCGGAGCGGCGATATCAATGCCGATCACGTCCGCACCAGCCTCCGCCAGCGCGACCGCCGACGCACGCCCGATACCGCGTGCCGCGCCAGTGACGACCGCGACCTTGCCGACTAGCGTTTCAGAAGTAAAGATTGTCATTGCTTATTCTGCTTATTCTTGCTTGAGATCACCACGCGACCGAGCTTCTTAGGCAGGTCATTGAAGGTGTCGGGGCTGCCGCCGAACACCGCCGCCAGCACGTCGGGTGGTATGGCGCTCAACGATTGGACGAGCCCGATGTCGTCGTCGGGTTCGGTGGAGCTGGAGTTGAACACGATTAGCACCACCAAATCTTCGACATCGCTGGCGTTTTCGAAGTAGTGGAAGTGACCTTGCGGCGCGAAGACGAGGTCGCCCTTGCCCGCCTCGAAGCTGTCCTGCGTCGCTTCGGGACCGACGAACGTCCAGCGCACGCGACCCTGCATGACGAAGTTCATCTCCCATGCGCTCGGATGCCAGTGCGGCTCGCGTATGCCACCAGGCTTCAGCCGCGCGATATAAACCGCGCCTTCCTGCCCTTCGAGGATTTTCCAGTTCTCGCCGTGAGCGCCCTGTAGCCCGCCGCCATCGAAGACGTTTGCTGGCGCATCGGCGAGATGGAACAGGTGTGGGTGGTTGGGATCGACACCTCCGGCAGGTCGTTCACCCTGCATAACGGCAGACGAACCTGGGTCAGTCCAATTCGGTCCGTCCCCCGACGCAGTCGGCGGCTTGGTGGTATCGGTAGCGACGTTACCCGGCGGGTTAGGCGACGGAGTATGGCGAAAGTCGGCATCGCTGGCGGGCTGCTCTGCCCCGTCGGGTGGTTGGGGTGTTGTGGTCATGATGTCTCCTTTCTTGTTGTAAGGTAGATCAAAAAACCGATTTTCGTTAGCTCTATTACATTATCAATTTGTGAGGCGCAATTGGCACGCAGAAGCGCGTTTTCGTATTTCCCTCATTTACGCCATTTTCAGGTAAATAGACCACATTTTTTTCGCGCAGAGGCGCAAAGGCGCAAAGAAGAGGCGCTCTTTGTGGTCTAAATAGATGAAAACTGCTGTAATGTTAAGTAACACGCGATTCTTTCCTAAACTCCGCTTTTACCGCTTGTCCACCATCGCATCAGCAGCAGTATGAGGCATCTGTTAGCCCCTCCATGATTACTTCTATGTTTGCAATTCACATGGACGACTTTGTAATTCAAATAACACTTACAACAATTTGTCGAGTGTGATGGGCAATTCTCTGATGCGCTTACCGGTGGCGTTGAATACCGCGTTAGCGATCGCCGCCCCGACACCCGTGATGCCGATTTCGCCAATACCGTGTGCGCCCAACGGCGTATGTTTATCGGGAATATTGTTGTAGATAATTTCAATTGGCGGAACGTCGAGATGCACGGGAACGTGATATTCGGCGAGCGACGGATTGACGATTCTACCGCTGCGCTCGTCGAAATAGGTTTCTTCGGTTAAAGCCAGTCCGATACCCATAATGATGCCGCCGCGAAACTGGCTCGACGCGGTTTTTGGGTTGAGGATGCGGCCAGTGTCGAACGAGCCTAAAAAGCGCGACACACGGACTTCGCCCGATTCCTCATTGACGCGCACTTCGCAAAACTGTGCGCCGTAAGAGTGGATCGAGTATTCCATTATCTCCGTCGGATTTGCTGACTTTGCTTCGACTTCGAGATGGGACTGCCCAGCACGCTTCAAGATCGACGCATAGGTTTCGCCCTTCGAGGCATCTTCTTTGCTAAATAAGCCGCTGTCGCGTGCCTCTATTTGTTCGTATTTTAAGCCCGCCAACGGGGAATCAGCGGCGGTGCTGGCAAGTGCAAGCAGTTCGCGGTGCGCTTTTTCGACTGCTGCCGCCACAGACGCGACGACGCTAGCGGTTTGATTCGAGCCGCCCGCCATCGGCGATTCGGGCAGATTTGAATTGCCGTATTGAAATGAAACTTTATCAATCGGCAGGCCTAATCTTTCCGCCGCATGTTGAATCTGGACGGTTGCCGTTCCCATCCCCATCTCGTGCGCCGCCGCCTGCACTGTCGCCGTGCCGTCCGCAGAGATTCGCACCCGTGCCTTCCCCGGAAAACGATAAAAAGGATAGCAAGCTGTCGCCACACCTTGCCCGACGAGCCATTTGCCGTCGCGTTGACTGCGCGGCGCGCTTTGTTTCCAACCGAATTTTTCCGCACCGCGTCGGTAAGCCTCCTTTAAATTACGCATTGAAAACTCGGTGTTTTTTGTCGGGTCTTTTTCCGGTTCATTGATTTGGCGCAGTTCAATCGGATCGATTTTCAGTTCAAACGCCAGCTCGTCAATCGCCGATTCAAGCGCGAACGTGCCGATTGATTCTCCGGGAGCGCGCATAAAAGTGTTCGACACCGTATCGAGGAAAACGACTTTTTGACCGATGAAAAAATTTTCCGAAGCGTAAAGAAGCCTTGCCGGAAACGAAAATTGTTCGGCGAAATTATTATGCGTCGTCGTCGCCGTAATACCGCTGTGGATGAACGCCGATAACTTTCCGTCGCGCCGAGCGCCGAGCGCGACACGCTGTTCCGAAGGCGTGCGCCCGCCGACGACGCGGAACACGCCTTCGCGCGAGAGTGCGAGTTTGACCGGACGATTCACGGCTTTCGCCGCCGCCACGCAGAGCGCAGTATTCCACCACATTCCGCCTTTGCCGCCGAAACCGCCACCGACAAACGGCGCGATCGCTCGCACTTTGTCCTCAGCGAGGTCGAACATTTTTACTAACGTGTTTTTGACAGCGTAGACCATCTGCGACGGCTCAAAAATCGTTAAAGTTTCATCGTCGCCCCAGACGGCAATCGTTGCGTGCGGCTCAATCGCGTTGTGATTGTAACGCGGTGTGCGGTAGATGTTGTCAATTTTGACCTCGGCTTTTTCGAGCGCGGCTTCCGCGTCGCCGATTTTAACTTCTGACGGCTCGCCCATCACATTCGGCGGCGTTTCGGCGTTTGCTTTTAGTTGGTCAAACGACACATCAAAATCTTCAGTTTCATATTCAACGTCAACAAGTTGCGCCGCCTGTTCCGCCTGCTCCTGCGTTTCGGCGACGACGACTGCGACGGGCTGCCCGTTCCAGTGAATGTTTGCGTCACGAAGAATCGGTAAATCGCTGTTCGCCGCCCCGCTGCTTCCGCCACTCAAGTCAAGCGGTGCTGGGTCATTCATTTTCGGTACGTTCTCATGCGTGATAATTGCCAAAACGCCGATTGCTTTTTCCGCCGCTGTCGCATCAATTTTCGTAATCTTTCCTTTCGCAATCGTGCTGTAAACCAGCGCGGCGTAAGCGACGTTTTCAACTTTATACTCCGCTGTAAAAATCGCTTCCCCGTCCACCTTCAATTGCCCATCAACGCGGCTCATCGGCGCACCGACATAGCTGCGTTTGTTGAGCCGATCTTCAGCATCAGGCATGAACTGCAAGGCAGTTTCTGTAATCTGTACATTCATTAATTTACTGCTCCTTTTTGGGCTAATTCACGCAACGCGCTGACAATCGTTCGTTTCACTAGTTCAATTTTGAATGTGTTGTGTGCGAAACCTTTCGCCGCTTGCAATTCCGCTTCTGCCGCTTTCCTAAAATTTTCTTCAGTCGCTGGTGCGCCAATTAGCATTGCTTCCGCTTGCAATGCCCGCCAAGGTTTGTGCGCCACGCCGCCGAGCGCAAGCCGCACATTTTTGATCGAACCCGCTTCGGTTTCCAACGCTGCCGCCACGCTGACAATGGCAAAAGCATAAGAAGCGCGATCGCGCACCTTGCGATACAAAGAATTTTTGGCAAAATCACTTTTAGGAATCTCGATTGCGGCGATCAGTTCGCCTGCCTGCAAGTTAGTTTCAACGTGCGGCGTATTTTCTGGCAAGCGGTGAAAATCGCTGAACGCAATTTCCCGGTTGCCGTTTGCGCTCTCGACCAAAATTTTCGCATCCAGCGCAGCGAGGGCGACGCACATATCGCTGGGATGAGTCGCAATACACGCATCAGACGTTCCCAGAATTGCGTGGATACGGTTAAACCCTTCGAGGGCATCGCAGCCAGAATTGGGCGTGCGTTTGTTACACCGCGCTGCCTCATCGTAGAAATAGTAACAGCGTGTCCGCTGCAATATATTTCCGCCGACGGTTGCCATATTTCTGATTTGCCCAGACGCGCCATAAAGAATCGCCTGCGACAAAAACGGGTAGCGTTCAAGCACTATTCGATCGGTTGCGATCGCTGTGTTTTTCGCCGCCGCACCAATTTTGAGTCCGCCGCTTTCCGTTTCTTGGATTCGATCCGACAAATTTGTGACATCAACGAGTACGTCGGGCTGCTCGATATTCTCGCGCATCAGGTCAACCAGGTTAGTGCCGCCGCCTAAAAATTTCGCGCCCTGATGTCGGACGGACAGTTCGACAGCGTTCCTCGCGGTTTCGGCTTTCTGGTAATCAAAATTTCTCATCGTTACGCTGCCTCCCGTTCAAACGTTCCGCGCACCGCCTCGACGATGCCGTTGTATGCCCCGCAGCGACACAAATTGCCGCTCATCCGCTCTTTGATTTCCTCGTCAGAAAATTCGGCTTGCCCTGATGCTGCTTTCGTCACCGCACTCGGCGTACCAGTTTTGAATTCCGCGAACATCCCGACTGCCGAACAGATTTGACCTGGTGTGCAGTAACCGCACTGAAAACCGTCATGTTCGATGAACGCCGCTTTCAGCGGATGCGGCACGCCGTCTAGAGTTAACCCCTCGATTGTCACGATCTGTTTGCCTACATACTGGGCGGCAATAGCGAGACAGGAATTGATGCGCGTCCCGTCAACCAGTACTGTGCAAGCCCCGCACGCACCCTGATTGCAGCCCTTTTTCGTGCCAGTCAAACCGATATTTTCGCGCAGCGCGTCAAGCAAACTAACCCGTGGCTCGATCTGCAAATCGTGAACCGTGCCGTTAATTTTGAGAGTGACTGCAATAGTTTGATTCATTTTTTTACTCCTTTATAAAAGTTTATCAGGGGTAATGGGCAGTTCCCGAATGCGTTTGCCAGTGGCGTTAAAAACCGCGTTAGCGATCGCCGCCGCGACGCTCGTGATGCCAAGTTCGCCGATTCCTTTGACACCCAGCCTATTGATGATTTTATCTTCCTCCGGTAGAAAGTAAACTTCTATTTCGCCAACATCCAAAGTAACCGGAACGTGATAATCGGCGATTGTTCGGGTCGCGTAACTGCCGTAGCGTTTGTCCAAAACGCTTTCCTCGGTCATTGCCTGACCAATTCCCCAAACCACGCCGCCCAGCATTTGGGAACGCGCTGTTTTTTCATTCAGGATAGTTCCCGCAGCAGCGGTCGTGACAATGCGCGGAATTTTGACCACTCCTAAATTTTCGTCAACCCAAACTTCGACGAAATGTGCCCCGAAGCTAAAATGCGCGTATTTTTTTGCTTCTGGTTGAGGCGCTTCAGTCGCTTCTGTTTGGTATTCGCTTAGGTTTGCTGCCGTCATCAACTCGGCAACGGTCGGAGCTTTGACGAAGTTGATTTTGGCTCGAAGCTGCAACTCGGTTTTCACTTTTTCGCACACTGCATCAACCGCGCTCGCGTAACTTGCCGCGCCGAACGAACCACCCGAACCGGGAGTCGGCGGCAAACTCGAATCGCCAATATACACACCGATCCTCTCAACGGGTAAACCCAACGCTTCCGCCGCCGTCTGCGCGACGATCGTATAACTTCCCGTGCCGATGTCGGTCGCCGCCATCTCGACGATCGCGCTAACATCGTTTTTGTTTTTCACCAATTTCACCCGCGCCGACGTTTCACGGCACGGTGCGCCGCGCGATGCCGCCGCCATCCCGTAACCGACCAGCCATCTGCCGTTTCGGTTCGCTCGCGGCTCAAATTTGCGCCGCTCCCAGCCGAATTTTTCCGCGCCTGTTTTCATGCATTCGACGACCGCACGCGATGCCCACGGCTTATTGTTTTCGGGATTTTTCGCGGGTTCGTTTTTGATCCGAAACTCAACAGGGTCGAGTTTCAGCTTGTAGGCAAGTTCGTCCATCGCCGATTCCAAAGCGAAGCTACCTGGCGTTTCTCCGGGCGCACGCACGTAGGTCGGAGCCTGAATGTGGGTTGTAAAGACGCGGTGCGTAACTAGCGAGTTCGGGACGGCATACATCATTCTCGACATCACGCCCGTCTGCTCGACAAACTCGTTGTCAACCGCCGTATGCGTCAGAGTTTCGTGCGCGAATGCGGTCAGTTTCCCGTATGCGTCTGCGCCAATACGCATCTTCTGGCGATTGAGTTGACGCAACCCGACGTTCGTCTGCATCATTTGGCGCGTAATGGCAGTTTTGATTGGACGATTCAACATTTTCGCCACCATTACCGTCAGCATTAAGTGTTCGCCTGGTATCAATTTTGACCCAAAGCCACCACCAATGTAAGGCGACAAAACCTGGATGTTCTCCTTTGGAATACTAAACGTATTGGCGATCGCTTCTCTTGTCTGAACTACCATCTGGGTTGACTCATACACAATTAGTTTTGTGCCTTGAAACGTGGCGATCGTCGCGTGCGGTTCCATCGGATGGTGATGTTCAATCGGCGTTTCGTAAGTTTCCGCGACGATTTCGGCGGATTGTTTGAGACCGTTTTCCAGATCGCCCCAACTCGTGTCGGTTGGATAACCGGCGTTGATCGACGCGGGTTTGTAAGCGGAAGCGGCGTTTTCATCAAAATCAATTTTCGGTTTTTCGGCTTTGTACGAAATCTTGACGAGATTGGCTGCGTGCCGCGCCTGCTCGTAAGTTTCGGCAACGATCAAACCGATATACTGCCCGTAGCAGTTGATTTTCGTGTCCTGTAAAACCGGGTTGGCGCGTGTCTGCCGATTGGTGGATGTCGCCGCTGGGCGCGGTGCGAGTTTCAAAGCGTTTTGGTGGGTAATAATTTTCAAAACGCCTGCGGCTTTCTCCGCCTCGCTTACGTCAATCGAAACGATTTCGCCCGCCGCGATCGTGCTTTGTAAGGGAAAGCCGTAAGCCAAATTTGCCATCGGAAACTCTGCCGCGTAAGTAGCTTTTCCAGTCACCTTCAACCGTCCGTCAATGCGATCGATCGGCGCACCGATTAGCTTGTGTTTCTTTTGCATTTAAAATTCTTGTCATTTTACAGATCGGATTTTGCTGGCGTTCAGTGCTGGGCTGCGCGTTGCGTTTCGACCAATCGAACCCCCGCGACCACCGCTCGCAGAAAAATCGGCAAATCATACGGGTAACGACTCGTGATGATGTTTTTATCCACGACCACTGCTTTGTCGGAAACATTCGCCCCAGCGTTTTTTAGATCGTCGAAAATCGCCCAGTTGCCCGTCACGTTTTTGCCCTTGATAATTCCCGCGCTGATTAAAACCCAGGGCGCGTGGCAGATCGCACCCAGCGGTTTTCCGCTTCCGGCGAAATCTTTGACGAACTGCAAAACGTCCTGATTCTGGCGCAGCGAATCGGGATTCCACGCACCGCCGCCGATTACCAGCGCGTCGTAATTTTCGATTTCGGCTTTGTCGAGGAAAACATCAATCGGAAACCAGCCTGCTGTTTCCGTAAAACGCGCCGTCATAATATGCGTTTCGCGCAAATCTTCGGGAACTTCAAGTCCCGTATTTTTCGGGAATTTCTCGTAGCGCGGGGCGACTAGATGAGTTTTCGCGCCGCGCTCGTTGAAAAATTTATACGGCACGGTCAGCTCCAATTCTTCTACACCGTCAGTCGCTAAAACGGCAAAGCTCAAACCGTCGAATTCTTTTTCATTTGGCTTTTCGAGCAAAAATTCGCGGAATTGTTCGTTCTCCTCTCCGTTGCCTTCGGCAATGAGCGCCGCATTCATCGTCGGGGCGAAAACGCGCCGCGAGTAATCTATTTTAACGGGTGCTTCAAATTCCTTGATTCTCGATTTTTGTTCTTCAGTCAGCATAATTTTTATCTCTCTAAGATCGATCCGCAGACTTTCCGTCAATTCCTCGCGGTTAAACGGTTTTAAGCGTTGGGCGTTCTCGTGCGGGTCGGGTTTGCCGATGAAATGCAGGTCAATTTCGACTTTTAGCGTCCAACTGCACCGGAACGCTTCTCATCAGCGCAGGACATCGAAGAACCCGACAATGCGCGTGATTTGATTTTCAGAGTTGTATTCAAAATAATCCAATCCATCGAGTGCTTCACCGTCTTTCTTAGCGAGCTGCCATTTAAAGCAACCGCTACCGTAATGAAATTCAGGCTCGGACGTTTGAATGAACCGACGTTCGGGCATTCGCTTCTGGGAAAGCTCGATTAACGCCGTCAATCCGTCTGGACCA
>CAXTCQ010000049.1:0-3276 GCA_964242965.1 uncultured Calothrix sp.
ATGTGTTGAATAATTCGAGTGGATTTTCTCCTCCCGATGTATTCAATATTAGAGCTTATGTTGCAATTTGTAAAGCTTTTTCAGAAAAATTTTAAGTATTTTGACTACAGCAGGTTGAGAAATTTGTAGAAACGTTACGCAGACTAACTTTTCGTCAAGCTGGATGTTGCGTTACTTGCTGGCTTAGATATAGCGTAGCTGCTAATAGGGGTAGATATTTCGCTTCAGTTAGCGACCCCTATTGTTTCGTCCTTGCCATGATTTCTAGTAATGCCGATGCTATTCTACAGCTTTTTTGTGCATAATTAGCAGCATTACTGCAAATCATTTAGGAGTACTATAAAACATGAAAATTACTAGAAAACTGTCTGTGACTAAACGAGTAAGTGTTTCAATACCTGATTTAACCCATGAAAAATTACAAATATGGGCTGATGTCGAAGGCACTAGCCTTGCCGATTTAGCAGCTTATCTGTTGCGTAGAGACGTTGAAACAGCAGAAAAAGAAGGCAAGCTTAAATACCCTGAAGAAAAAAACTAATAACTTTTATGACCCAAACCCAAACCGAACTAAAGCTCTATAGCTTCGATGAATTTATCGAATGGTATCCCGATTCGCTGCTACGTTACGAACTACACAATGGAGTAATTGTCGAGATGCCACCACCAACGGGAAAACACGAGGGTGTTACAGGATTTTTATCTGTGCAAATATCGTTTCAAATTTTGCAAATGGGACTACCCTACCGCATCCCCAAAACAGCGTTCGTAAAAACACCCGGCAATAAATCAGCTTATTCCCCGGATATCTTGGTTCAGAATTACAACAATGCTACAAATGAACCTTTGTGGGATAAAGAGTCAACTCTATGCCTACCCGCGTCCCTTCCATTAGTAGTTGAAGTTGTAAGTACCAATTGGCAGGACGATTACTATAACAAATTTGGGGACTATGAAAAAATGGGCATCCCTGAATATTGGATTGTAGATTATGCCGCGTTGGGTGGGCGCAAGTTTATCGGGAATCCCAAACAACCTACTATTTTCGTGTGCGAACTTATTGACGGGGAATACCAAATGACCCCATTCCGGGGAAATAATTTGATAGTCTCCCCTACCTTCCCGCAGTTAAACCTAACCGCTCAACAGGTTTTTGATTCGGTTGCGTGAGTGCAGAGTGTGGAAAGTATTCCAACAAATTGTAAATGATACTTGGTTTACAACTTGTTGGAAGTCTTAAAAACAAACCTAGTTGTGGGATTATAGTATTTTTCACTTAAGAGAGATGTAAAAGAGTGTTAATTTCACCAAACTCACTAATCAAACTTCAGGTCTGACACAGCTTGCTCAAAATCGATCGCCAAGAATTTATCGAGTGCAATGTATATCCAACACAGTGAAAGCTGAGGGTCTTGAGTCGTTTTCTGAAATCCTAATGCGGACGCGAGTAATTGGTCGGCTGGATGTAACGGTATTGTATAGATGTCGCAAAGGTTGGGGAAATCGGCTTGTATCTCGATTAAGGTATTTGCTACATCTTTTAACAATTTGCAAATATTAACAGCTTGCTTATATGGAAAGTCGATCTGCCAACCCCGAACCTGAACCGAGGTACATTCCATATCTCCAGCTACAGCCATTTGCATTGGGTCGGTTTCAATATTTGTATTCAGGAAAAGACTCTTGCTAGGTGGGAGAAAGAAATTTTCTTCCGATTCCTGATTAACTGGGTAAAGAACGTAAAATGCTACCGGGTGATGATTGTCGGTGCGTCGTAAAACTCGCATTCCTTTAGGATATTTAACAGCCCAAGCGCGTAAGATACGGGCAATGCGATGGGGTACAATGGTAGACTTTTTGTTAATCCAGTTGTAGTAGTGCGCGAGAAAGGTCGCAACGGGGATAGTATCGGTTCGAGGGTTGAAAGCGTCGGGTATTAACTGGATATTTTCGGGACTTTCTCTTGATTGAGGATTGTTTGCTAGTGAGAAACGAACGCGAATACAAGTAGTGTTACCGTCAAAGTTCTTTTCGATTAGTCCTAATGCCACAAGCTTATCTATCATCATACCTGCGGCGCGATCGCTTCCCTTATCTTGGTCTCCGTAGAATATTTCCTGCGCTTCCCGGTGCGTGCATGTTACAAACCCCGTAGGTAAATCGAGTTGAGTTAGAGGTAATTTTGGGCGGTTTCCGAGTTCGTGCTGTTGTTTTATATATAGATACGCCCATAATTTCACAAAATACTCGGATCTAAGGCGCGTTAAACCAACTTGTCCTTGTAATTGGGAAATATATTTGCGCTGTTCTAACAGTGGGAACCATTCGTCGATATCGGTAGGATGCATAAATTCAAGCTGACTGCTATTTGGCTGTGCTTGAGAAAAACTTCACCTTGTTTCAGCTTGATTCCGTAAAATGCTTTACAAGCAAACTCGCTTCCGGGTCTTTGAAATGCTTACTAGCTAATCATTGCACCTACAGAGACTCCAAATAGACAATGCAGTTAATTGATTGTTACTGCTCCCGTATTCATTGTAAATACTTTGTCTTTAAGGAGGTTAACTATGTTCGCATCTGCTTATAACAATAATTATAATACCGCATCTATCAAAAGTCAGAAATTATCGAGTAACGAACAATTGCTGTCTATACCGCAGGTTCACTTATTACAAGCAGCGATCGAGAATTTTGTTGATGGTATTTTGATACTGACAACCGAGAGTGAATTGCTTCATGCCAACGAATATGCAAGGGAAATGTGCCGTCAATTAGTTCCAAATAGTGAGTTAGAAGATAGAATACCCGTAGAAATTTGGCGTGTATGCGAATCGTTGATTGAAAGCCGCGAACTTTTTTCCAACGAGAGAATAATTATGGAGTTTGAAGTTGAGAAAAGTAAAGAAGTGAAATTGCGAATTAGAGCGCAATGGCTGCAACAAGATGGTAACGGGGATAATTTGATTGTTACCTTAGAAGATTGTAACGAATCGAGTCAGAATATTGCGATCGCTGATGCCAAAAAATACGGTTTAACCGAACGTGAAGCCGAAGTTTGGCTGCTGCGTCGTGCGAATCTTACCTATAAAGAAATTGCCCAACAGTTATACATCACCATCAACACCGTCAAAAAGCATCTGAAGAATATCTACGCGAAACAACAGGAAATGTCGCTTTGTTCTTGAATTCGGGAGTAGGGAGTAGGGAGTAGGGAGTGGGGAATTGAGCATTTAAGTAGGGAGTAAGGAGTAGGGAGTAGGGAATTGAGCATTTAAA
>CAXTCQ010000049.1:3376-25356 GCA_964242965.1 uncultured Calothrix sp.
GGGAATTGAGCATTTAAAATTAAAAATTAGAAACAGGAATTAAGAGTTGAAGCGAAGCAATTATTTTGTATTGTCCTATTCCCTACTCCCTATCCCCTACTCCCTACTCCCTTCTTTCCATGAACTCCCGCATTATTACTTACAGTCCAGCTTACACAATTGTCCCTACTTACGAATGTTTCAACCGTTGTACTTATTGCAACTTCAGAACCGATATTGGTGAAAGTACATTGATGACTTTAGATACCGCAGAAAATATCTTTAAAAAACTCCAAAATCAAAATGTCTGCGAAATATTAATACTTAGTGGCGAAATTCATCCGCATTCACCACACCGTCAACAATGGTTTCAGCGAATTTACGATTTGTGCGAATTAGCACTTTCTATGGGCTTTTTACCCCATACTAATGTGGGAATCTTGAGTTTTGCGGAAATGCAGAAACTCAAAAATGTCAATGTTTCAATGGGGTTGATGTTGGAACAATTAACACCTGAACTACTCAAAACCGTCCACAAACACGCACCCAGTAAATTACCCTCGGTGCGATCGCAACAGTTAGAATGGGCAGGTGAGTTGCAAATTCCCTTCACAACTGGATTGTTACTGGGAATTGGCGAAACCGAACAAGATTGGTGGGATACATTAGAAGCAATTTCTCAGATTCATCAACGCTACCATCATATCCAAGAAGTAATTTTACAACCCCACAGTCCTGGGTTGCAGCAAACTTTTGACGCACCACCTTTCAATCCGCATCAACTACCGGAAGTAATATTTAAAGCCAGACAAATTCTGCCATCCGACATAAATATTCAAATTCCACCAAACTTAGTTACACAGCAACAATGGTTACTTGCGTGCTTAGAAGCAGGTGCTAGAGATTTAGGCGGAATTGGGCCAAAAGATGAAGTTAACCCCGACTATCCACATCACCAAAAGCAAGCATTACAAGCAATTTTAGAGCCTGCGGGGTGGGAATTTGTATCAAGGCTACCAATCTATCCACAGTATGATGGTTGGATGTCAAAAGAAATACAAAATCAAGTCCGAAAATGGCGTAAAATTTTGAATAAACCAGTCGCTTGACGGTCGAATTAATTAAAAAATCCGGAAATTATAAGAAAAGCTTGAAGTTAGCAATATTAACCAAGTTTTCAAGCTAATTCACTCTTGGGGTGGGAAATATGCTTAATGCTGGCGAGGAATATTCTGATGTATTGGCATGTGGTGGTAACGTTTTACCATCTCAACTAAACAACCATATAGTTTGGTACGAACATGCTACTACTTTAGATGATTTAGGAATGTATGAAGAAGCTGTAATAGCTTATCAGCAAGCATTGAAGATTAAAGCCGATTACCAAGACGCTTGGATAAGTCTAGGTGGGGTATTATGCGACCATTTCAAGAAGTACGAAGAAGCACTAGAGTGTTTCGATGCAGCTTTGAGAATCGACTATCTAGATGATTTTGCTTGGTTTAATCGCGGTAATGCGTTAGAACATTTAGAACGTTACGAAGATGCCCTCGCTTGCTATAACATTGTCTTGAAGTTAAATCCAGACGATGAAAATGCCTGGTACAGTCGCGGTTGGGTGTTGTGTGAAATGGGAGAGTATGAAAATGCGATCGCATCTTACGACGAAGCTTTGAAAATGAAACCGCACGATGATTCGACTTGGTATAACAAAGCTTGTTGTTATGCTATTTTGGGTAATGTGGAGAAGACAGTTGAGTGTTTGCAAGAAGCGATAAAATTAAGTCCAAATCAATATCGGCAAATGGTAAAGACCGAAAGTGATTTTGATGAAATTCGCAGCGATGCGCGGTTTCAAGCATTAATGGTATAAAAGTTTCTAAGAGTTGAAAAAATTCGATCCCCGACTTTTTAATAAATCGGGGATTTTTGTCATTACTATTGAAAATGGTAACAATTCCATCGAGTGGTTCGTGTTAAAAGTTTTGATGGGTTATTAGATCCCGACTTCGTAAAAGTTGTCGGGGATCTGGACCTCTCGACTCGTCAAAATTAATCACATAGACCACTAGGTATCTAACTACCGAATTAGCTGGTAATAATACCTCTAGCATCAGAATTCTTCGCTATCCCACAGTATTGTAGGGGCACGGCACTGCCGTGCCCCTACGCGGGATTTATGGCCAAACCAGGGGTTTTTTTTACCTCTATTTGCTAGCAATATTGTTGCAAAAGTATACGAAGAAGCTTTAGCATCCTACAACAAAGCTATACAAATCAAACGACATAAATTATCAGTGATAATACAGACTATTTTCTGGAAATGGTAGGGCTATGTATCTTGCAGTAAGTGTAATTTTGTACATAATTATCTCATTTCTACTTGTAATTAAAGGAACATTTATCCGCTACACTTATTCTTAGTCTATCGATGATATTACTTAGTGCCCGCAACATTTACAATTTATGCTGCAAGAACTCGACCTGCTAACAAACCTCTACAACGCTTTCAACCCCCATGAACCCTTACCCGCAGGCGACCTAAATTATGTAGATTGTCAGGATGTACGAGGCGATGCAGATATTTTAGAAGAATTAGGAAATCGCATTCAACGGGCTAACCAAAATACTTATCAACTTTACTCAGGACATCGAGGTGCTGGTAAATCTACTGAATTAAGACGATTAAAACAATACTTGGAAAATCGTGGATTTTTTGTGGTCTTGTTCGAGGCTGACGAAGAAGACATCGATTCGGAAGATGCACAGTATACCGACATTTTGCTAGCTTGTACCCGACGCTTACTTAAAGATTTACGCAATATTGCTAATCCCCGTCCGATATTAGATTGGTTGCAAGACCGTTGGGAAGATGTAAAAGATTTGGCATTAACCGAAGTTAAGTTTGATACTCTGAGTGTCGAAGCACAGCTTTCGCAGTTTGCCAAACTGACTGCAAATTTACGCGCAGTACCCCAATTACGGCAACAAATCCGCGACAAAATCAATCCCCATACCGTTACCTTGATTAAGGTTTTGAATGATTTTCTCAACGATGCAAAAAGAAACTTGCCGAATGGTTACAGAAAATTAGCGATAATTGTTGATAACCTCGACCGAATGGTATTGGTAAAAGATGGTGAAAATCGCACTAATTACGAAGAAATATTTTTAGACCGCAGCGAACAACTAAAAGCATTGGATTGTCATGTAATTTATACCGTCCCCATTTCAATGGTTTATTCGGCAAGGGCAACAGACTTAAGAGATATTTATGGGGATTGCTTAATTTTACCAATGGTAATGGTCAAGACTCCCACAGGAGATATTTACGATCCAGGACTTAAAAAAGTTAAAGAAGTAATTCGCAAACGAGTACGGCAATTTGCACCCGAACTTTTTTTAGAAAACCAAATATTTGACAATCAGCAAACCTTAGACAAACTCTGTTTAATGAGTGGAGGTCACGTCCGCAATTTGCTATTGTTAACTCAAGATGCAATTGGACGTACCGATGAATTACCAATTACAGAAAATAAAGTCCGACGTGCAATCACTCAGGCTAAAGATACCTATCATCGTGCGGTGGAAAATAATCAATGGAGTCTTTTAGCAGAAGTATCGCGCAGCAAACGCATTATTAATGATGACCAATATCGCAGCTTAATGTATAACCGTTGCCTTTTAGAATATCGCTACATCGATAATGATGGAGAAATGCAGCGTTGGTATGACATTCACCCCTTGATTCAAGGAATAGCTGAGTATAAAGAAGCAGTAGCGAAACTCGCATGAACCCAAATTTAAGCGATTGGGATGAGGACTTACCTCCCGAACCAGAAGAAGCATATCAAGATTTAGTTCGCGCACTCAAGCGCAAACAAGGATTTGGCTTATTTTTTGTCCAGTGTACTCCTGTAGAAGCGGAACCAGTGATTACTAAACTTCCCCAGGATATACCGGAGAAAAATACTGATGTTTTACGCTTAGTTGAACCAATTAATAATTTATATTCGCGGGTTAAGGAATTTACCAAAGATAAGCAAATTAATATTTTATTGATTAAAGGGTTGGAATATTCTTTATACAAATACGAAAAACGGAATTTTGGCGAAATTACAGAAGGTAAATTTAGTAATTTAACTAAAGTACCACCGATTTTAAATCACCTCAATCAGCAACGCGAACGATTTCGAGAAGATTTTAGTTTTTGCTTAGTTTTTCTCTTAGGTTCATTTTCCATTAATTATTTAATCCATCGTGCGCCAGACTTTTTTGATTGGCGTTCGGGGGTATTTGAATTACCAGCATCACCAGAATTATTAAAGGAGCAATCTTCGCGCTTACTCTTAGAAGGGGATTATGAAGAATATTTGCAACTAACTCCAGAACAAAAAATTGAAAAACTTCTAGAATTTCAAGAACTTTTAGAAGAAAAACATTATACTGATTTTAATCGAGCCGATTTACTTTTTAAATTAGGAAATTTGTTAGTTGCAACAAATGAATACGAAGCAGCAATCCTAACCTACGATGAGGCAGTCAAAGTTCAACCAAATCTCTATTTGGCATGGTACAACTTGGGATTAGCGCTACGCCGTTTAGGACGCTATGAAGAAGCAATAGCTTCGTTCGATCGAGCGTTAAAAATTAAACCAGATTTTCATTCCGCTTGGAACAATAGGGGTGCTGTACTCAGCGATAATCTACAAAAATTTGAAGATGCGATTGTATCTTTTGACCAAGCAGTAAAAATTGAACCTGAATTACACGAAGCCTGGTTCAATCAAGGTATTGCATTGTTAAACTCTGGAAAATTTGAAAAAGCAATCGCATCTTTTGACAAAGCTCTAGCAATTAAGCCAAACGACCATAAAGCATGGTATGCTCGTGGCAATGCGCTGTACAGCTTAAAATCATACAATGAGGCGCTTAAAAGTTACAACAAAGCAATTGATTTAAATCCAGACTACGCAGAAGGATGGTATTTTTCAGAAAGTGCATTGTGTGATGACTCTGGTTACGATGAAGAAGCAAGTTCTAGCAACAAAAAACAAATAGATTTATTTGTAGAAAACTACAATTTTTTATATAAACTGGAAAGTTTAGTTTTTGGGGTAGTTAGTTATAAAATTCCTTCGTTAGCTTCCAAAATAGCTGAAGACTGGCGGAAACGACTTGCTATCGAATATTCTCAACAAAGCGAAACAACAAAAGAAAGCATTATTTCCTGGCTTTTAGGAAGTGATTTAGAAAGATTTGAACTACTAAACACCAAAGAATTAGATATTGCCAAGCAAGCAATGGAATATCGCTATCGTATTCTATGCGAACGCTATCTGGATCGAAGTCGTGACCGTAGCTACCGTAATTTAATGTCTCGCTTGGCAAGTCTAGTTTCATTACGAAACAAAATTCAGACTTGGATTTCACTTAGCCGCGATACCATCGAAGATGGTTGCCAAGGGCATCGCAAGCGCTCTGTAATAGGTGTATTGCAAGAAGTTGTCCAGGAGTTGCTACAAACCGACACTTACATGCTGTTGCAAATGGCAACAATTGCGAAATTAACAGCGGAACCAGGATTAAAAGATGCTTTGTTATTTGCTAGTGTAGAAGAATATTGTTTGCGACCAGTACGAAATCAGCCATTACTAGTTTATCGTTTTGTTAATTACCTGCGTCGTACCCAACGTGGAGGCTTAACCCAAGTTCCAGGAAGTCATTTAATCCAGTTAATGTCAGATAAGGTGCTAACCGATGATAGCGACAACTACATCAGTTCGGCTGACCAAGCAATAGCGCACTACCAAGAAACTCAAGAACTTGAAGAACAAAAATCGCTATTGCTACGTACCAACGTCAAAGTGGAATTTGAAGAGTATTTGCATGAAACGTTAGGAGATGACGCAGTTAAATGGCTGCGCTTGTACCTGCAAGGAAAATCCCAAGATGCGATAGCAAAAGAATTAAATAAACCAATTAAAGAGGTATATCGACTGCGAGAAAAAATTAGTTACCGCGCGATTCGCGTTTTTGCCCTCCAAGGTAAACCCGAACTTATCGATGCTTGGTTGGGAACCTCCCTCGAAGAACATAACTTAGGACTTAAGCCAAAACAACGGCTTAAATTATACGAACAATTGACACCAATACAGCGACAAATCTTAGAACAAAGAAAAAAGGGTCACACAATTGAAAGTATTGCAAAAAGTTTAAATATTAAAGTTCATGAGGCGATGGGCGAATGGACTAAAATCTTTCTTGCAGCCCAAGCTTTGAGAAGTCAGGAAGATTAATGTTTCCACATTATTTATGAGTAGATAACTAGTATCACTTTAATACTTACAGCAGTTTGCATTTACAGGAGATACAGTAGGGGCACGGTAATGCCGTGCCCCTACGACAATCTATGCTTACACGCTGTGTTTTAATAAATTGTTTCCACACCCAAGCAATCCAAGCAAAAGTAGGGTGCGTATAAGCATTGCGTAACGCACCTTGGACTTTTCTAGATTTCAGTATTATTACTAGTAGCAGAACTATGAATAGCCTTGGTTAGAATTGATGTTATTCATCTAGCCGAGGTTTTTACATATTCGTTATAATATCAGATGTTAACGAGTCCGAACAGGGTTGTGCCATAAAACCCCTTCTTTTAAATTTAATTACTAAACAATGGTGATTTTAGTGCTATTTGCAAACTGCTAATATCTACTGCCTAGTTGGTTTAGATATTTGTGGCGATTCAACTGTTGGATATTTTACTTCGTTCCTTGCTTGAAGCAAAGACAGTAATACTGCAATAATTACAGCAATTATACTCAGCCCAGTAGCAGTATATGCTATGGTGCGCGTATGTTTTGTATTTTTTTCTAAATTTACAAATTGCCGTGCCGCATCTTCCTGAACTTTATTGAGTGAGTTTGCTTCAGATTGTAAACTTTCTAAGCGCGATTGAATTGCTTGTTTTTCACTGTTTAAACTTTGTATTAATTCAGTAATTTGTTGTTCAAATTCTTGTTTTAACTTCTCATCGTTTTGCTTTAATAAATCTATCTCATAAGAAATTTGCTGCTGAAATTGTTTCCATTTTGATTCAACCGTAGTTTCAAGAGTTGTAAAACGCTGATTTAAGCTTTCTTGAGTTTGTTCTATGTGTTCTAAGTTTGTACTTTCTAGTTTGGCAAAGCGCTGGTTCAAATATTCCTGTGTTTGGGTTATTTGATTTACAGCATCCTTTGATTGAGTTTGCAATGAATTAAAAGCTTGTTGTGTCTCATTTAATTGTTCTGCAATTTGCTTATTATTATTAAGAGTTAGTTCATCAAAGCGCTGTTGAAAATTTGACTTTGCTTGAGCGACTTGGCTAATAGTATCGCTGAATTGAATTTGTAACGAAGTTAAAACTTTTTGTATATCATTTAAACTTTGTTGTAACTGCTTATCATTATTATCTGCTAGTTCTACAAAATGCTGATTTGATGTTTCTAGAGCTTGATTTATATTTTTTAATGTTGCGCTCTCGAAGTTTGTAAAACATTGGATCAATTTGTCCTGTGTCTGAACAACTTTGTCGATAGTACTTTTTGATTCAGCTTGTAAAGCTGCGAATTCGGTTTGTGCTTTATTTATATATTCTGTAAGTGCTTGGTGTTTATTTTTCAGATTTTGATACTTTTGTCCAAGTTCCTCAAAACCAACTTGAACTTGTACTAAATCATCTAAAATATCAGAAGATAGCTGGAACTTACTGCGGTAATTAGCTATTTCTCTTTCAAGCTGTTCTAGCCCATTTAAATTATCTGCCATAATATTTGCCCTACTTAAGTACTTAACTTAATCGTTCAAAACCTTGCTTTAAAGTTTCAATTTCTGGCTTTAACTTAATGAAGTCATCACCGACTTCACTCAATTTTCTAACTTGGCAAAGTAAAAATCGGATACGATATTGTGTCGAATCGATTCCAAATCTTCGAGCGGCTTCCTGAATAAGGAATTGTAATCCCTCTTGATTATCCCAATATCCACCAACTTGAGTTAGCCAATTAAATGCTTCTTCAGCATTTAAAAGTACTGCTTCTTGATAAAACAATAAAAGATTATCAGGTGATAGTCCCTGGTTCATCCCTTCATTAAATCCAAATTTAAGATAGTCAAAAGCCAGGGTTTCACGACCTGAGCGTTGCCCTGCCAGTACACCAGCTAAGTAAAGTGCAGCTAAATTAGTAGGGTCACGTTCCAAGCGGTTTGTGACGCGAGCAAAAAGCCCAACTGTCGCTTCACGTTCTATGCTAAGACGTAACATTTCTTGTAAAGCTTTCGCGTCAAATCCTGCAAATACAAGGGGAAGTTTTTCAGTAAGCTCATCGATTTGAGCTTCTTCTGTAAGAATTTCTGCTTTGTCTCTATCAAATTTTAAACTGGGATTACAAACATCGCAGAAACCACACTTATAATTTCCATCTATTAAATGCTTTGTATAATCAAATAATCCTCGAATTACTATACGACGACAGGTATAAGACTCATGACTTTTTGCATATTCTATTTGGTTGCGGAGCATTTGGTAGCGCATCCGTAGAACTAAATTGTAGATACGTCCTAGAAAGATATTTAAGGATGCAACTAATATTTGTTTACGTATGCTCTCAATACTTTGACTTACGAATCGTGCAAGAACTTGATCGACTTGTATTTGTGCTTGCTTGTCTTCAATATCTCTTTGTAGCAAATATTGCTTTAAAGAATTGGCTATCTGTTCTAGCGTCCAGTTTTTAATGAAAACAACTTGGTATTGAATTGTAGATAAATTTTGATATTTTAAAGAAAACTCTTTGACTATTCCTAACTGCTGAAGTCTGTAAAGCGCTAATTGCGTTTGATTATTTTGCTTGTCTCCTTTAACCACAAGGGGTTCTCCCAACATCAGCAATCCATATACTTTTAGGACGCTGTTAATGTCGTCTTCTAAACCGGGATAATGCCCGCGAATCAATCGGGCTTGATGCCCATAATCGCATAAATGTGTTTCAAAATAAGGGCACTTCCAGAAATGAAAATTATGGTCTTTTGAAACGCAAGGAGGTTGAACTGCTACGCCTTGTTCGATATACTCTTTTTGACACTCAGGATGTGGTGCATGATACATCAAAGCTACGTGCGCGTGCTTTCTATCGCGTCCTGCGCGTCCCGCTTCTTGATAGTAAGCTTCAAGACTACTAGAAAGACTGTGGTGGACTATAAAGCGAATATTACGTTTATCTATACCCATACCATAGCCTTTAGTCGCTACTAGTAAAGGAAATCTATTTTTTTGAAAATCATCTTGTCGTTCTTGAATACATTTCATCCAACTGGAATACGGTTTGGTATCAGATTGTTTAAATACAGCTCCACATTCAAGACAACTGCACTGCTTATTACTTTCATTTTTAAGTACAGTTGAACCACATTCAGGACAGCAATCTGGAGTACTGCTTGCGTGTACTTGAACTAGGCTACCATCAGAAATTAAACGTTCATTGAGTTTATAAGCAATGTGGTGTACTCCTTCAACAAGGGTACTACGTCCCTGAGCATCAGCATAAATTCCAAAAATTACTCCTGCATGAGGATAAGAAAAATCTTGATTACTAGGAATTAATTCTTCAAAGGAGATATCAAGTACCTGGGGAACAACCTCTTGAATTAAACGAGTAAGTATTTCTGGTTTATTTTCAGGTTTATCGACGATATGTACGGAAAGGCTTAATTCTGGGCGATCGCTACTAGCCAGTTGCACTACACTCTCCTGAGATAGCCTCAAGACACGCATAATATCTTTACGGACTGGCTCAGAAGCAGTTGCCGTCAAAGCAATAATTGGTACTGTTCGTCCAGATGCCTCTTCCAAAGCTTGCTGTAAAGGTTCAATTTGTAAATAAGCAGGTCTAAAATCATGTCCCCATTCAGAAACACAGTGGGCTTCGTCAATTACGAAAGCACCTACTGGAGATTCCCGCATTTTTGCTTTTAAATCGTTGTAAAACTCCGAGATTTGCAAACGCTCAGGTGATATATATAGTAATCGGTAAAGACCAGAGTGAAAATTTTCTAATTTATCTTTCTTTTTTTTAGGTGAATCACTAGAAGTAATAGATTCTACACACTTCAATCCAATGCGATTTAAATTATGTACTTGGTCGCGGATCAGTGCATTTAGAGGGCTAATTACTAAAGTTGTACGAGGAATTAATAAAGCATAGAGTTGAAATATCAAAGATTTACCAAAACCTGTTGGTAAAAGTCCCAAGCCTGACTCCTGATGTAAACCTTTCTGTATTATTTCTAATTGTTCAGGTTTAATTTCTGGTACAAGAAAATAACGACGGGCAAAATAGTCTAGAATTGGTCGTTCAAAAAACACTGGATGTGCTTGTAGAGGCGGTACTTTTCCAACACGAGCGACAAAATTATCAGCAATGCTTTCTAAATTATTAAAGCTATACTTATTCGCAGATGGATCGGTATTTAAAGACTCAGCCGCCGATACAAAATCAACATCTTTTGCTAACTCTTGTATGGTTACTAATCTTACAGATGTTTGGGAAGAATCTATATAATCAGCCGTTGCATTTAAATCAACACCTCGGTAATAGCGTAATAATTGTGTTACACCAAATTCATCAATTGAGCCTACTAGATAAATTTCTACCTTCGGTAGGATGACAGTTAGTCCATATAAGACACTAACTCGCTCTACTAGCGCTACTATATCCAAAATAGCTAAAGCAAACGTTGCCACATTCGGTTGGAAATCAGCCACTGCAAGATGTGACTTACCGTTATCTACTGCTTGTCTTAATAATTCGAGAGCTACTTTTTGATAGGTAGGGTAACGCTCTGGGAGCTTCTGCAATAGTCTTACTAAACTAGGGTCAGCCGAATTATTCTCTTGTTTTCCTATAGTGTCAACCTGTAAATAGTTTTTATAACTCCAATTTTCTACCCACTCATACTTGCCTTCTGCGAAATCAAGAGGAGACTTTTTATTTAATCTCAAATCAATGGTATCAGGATAACACTGCCTAACAGTTTTAAGAACAGCAGTTCGTACAGGAACTGGAAGAGATCCCAAAGGCTCTTGCTCTGTTATACCCAACAGTGTAGAACCTGCCAGATGGTAAGCTAGTTGCCACAGTAATAGCTTGCTCAAAGGTAGCACACCCTCCTTAGTACTCAATTGAAATTTCTCTCTAAAAAAATTAAATTTTTTTAATCTTCTTGGTTTTCGCCTGGAGTGAAAGAAGCTTGAATTCCATTACAGTTGTTATAGCTGCAAACTTAGGTATAACTAGAATCATAACTTGGAATTTGTCTAAAAAAAATGTATAGTAAAATACAAGTATAAATAATTATTACGCTTACACCCTACGGGTAAACACCGAATAAAGCCACATTTAGCATAAAATCATACGTTATAATTGAAAATAAAAATTATATACCTTTGTTGACTTTTAAAACATCTTTTGAACTAAATCCTATTGGTTGAAAACAGATTAAATTAAATATTACTTATATTTCAGCATTATTATAGCATTAGAATGAATAACCTTGTTTAAGATTAATGTTATTCATCTAGCTGAGTTTTTACATATTTCGACGAATCTCAAGATGAGTAGGTTGGCGGAAATAAAACCAACTATCTGCAAGAAATGTGAAATGCTCAAAGTCCTTACCAGTGACCAATGACAACGGACAAATGACATCTATACTAGTTAGGTTTTTTAGTGCCGTTCTACTTAGATATGGAAATATATGACTCAAACACAAACACAAGCCGAAGTAAAGCTCTATACCTTCGATGAATTCATCGAATCGTATCCAGAGAACTCGCAAGTCCGTTACGAGCTGCATGATGGGGTGATTATTGCCATGCCGAAACCTACAGGAGACCATTCAGATTTAGCAGGATTTTTGATTGAGGAATTGCTGCTAACTATCAGGGAAATGGGTAAGCGGGGAGTCTGGACTATCCCTAAAGAATCAATTGTTAAAGCTAATAAATCGAGCTACGAACCTGACATTATTGTTCTAAACCAGGACAATATCGAGAACGAACCACGTTGGAAGAAAGAGTCCATCATACAAAATGCAGCTTCGGTCAAGCTAATAGTTGAGGTAGTGTCAACTAACTGGCAGGATGATTACTACAACAAGCTTCGTGACTATGAGGCTATGGGCATCCCTGAGTATTGGATTGTGGATTATGTTGCATTGGGCGGGCGGATCTTCATTGGCAGCCCCAAAGTGCCGACGATTTTTGTTTGCGAATTGATTGGCAACGAGTACCAAATGACCCCGTTTAGGGGCACTGACCGCATCGTGTCGCCTACTTTACCCCAATTCAACTTGACCGCGCAAGAGATTTTTGATTCGATTGCTTGAGAAAATGTAGGTACTTTCGACACATTTCAGTATTATTACTAGTAGCATAACTACGAATAACCTTGGTTAAAATTGGTGTTACTCATCTAGCCAGGGTTTTTAGGTATTCGTTATGATATCGAATTTCAACGAGTCTCAAGATAGATATGCAAGACAGCCACATACTTATTCAGAGTGGTGCGATGGCGGCAGCCACTCCCTATGGGAGTATCGCGCTAATTCACTTACCGAGGCAAAGCAATATCAGGAAGCGATAATCGCTTTTGACGAAGCGTTGAAAATTGAGCCAAATAATGAGGAATGTTGGTATCAAAAGGGTTCAGCTTTACTGGAAATCGAAAGATACCCAGATGCGATTACGTGCCTCTATAAAGCATTAGAGTTAAAACCCCATTTTCCTAAAGCTTGGGAATTACTTAGTGCTACATTGTTAGATTTACAACGCTACGAAGAAGCTGCTCAACACTACCAAAAAGTTGCAGAAATATTGCATTCATTAAATCGTGATGATGAAGCATTTCGTTATTATTATGAAGCTATTTATTCTTGGGAAGAAGTAGGTGTTTGCGAAAATATTCTAGCTTGCTACGACAAAGCTATAGATATTCGACCTGAAGATTCGGAACTATGGATAAATCGAGGTGAAACTTTATACAATTTCGGTAAATATCAAGAAGCACTAGAAAGTTACGAACAATCTTTAGAACTTAATTCAGATAACGATAATATTTGGTATTTACGTGGAAATGTTTTACTCGATCTGGATAGGTATGAAGAAGCTATTACTAGTTATGACAAGTCTTTAGAAATTGATGATAGTTATTACGATGCGTGGAATAATCGAGGTATTGCATTAGAAAAACTGGGTTGTTACGAAGAAGCTGTTTCCAGTTACGATAAAGCAATAAAAATGCATCCCGATGACTTCGTGGCTTGGCAAAATCGCAGTTATGCATTAAAAAAATTGGAACGCTACCAAGAAGCAGAAGAAAGTCGAAATAAAGTTTTTTTAATCCAAGGTTGCCAAATTGCTCAAGAACTCAGTAACTCAGGGAATTATGAAGAGGCACTATCAATTTACGAGCAAATACTGAACATCAAGTCTGATGATTATTTGATTTGGGATAAAAAAGCTAAATTACTAGATGAGTTAGAGCGTTATCAAGAAGCAACATGTGCTTATCAGCAAGCATTAAAAATTAACCCCGATTTATATGTAGATTGGAACGAACGGAGTTTAAAGTTATTTAATAAAGGGCAGTTTGAGGATGCAATTGCACTTTTTGACGATGCCTTGGATATCCAGCCAAATAATCAATATATTTGGTTAAAGAAAGGAATAATGCTAACAAAAATAAAACGCTATGAAGAAGCAGTTACTAGTTACGATCGAGCCATAGAAATTAATTGCGGTAACCATTATGCTTGGCATACTCGCGGAAATTGTCTCTATTTATCCAAGCGTTACCAAGAAGCATTCATTAGTTACGATAAAGCCCAAAATATTAACCCTACTTGCCAATCTGGCTGGTTATATCATGGCAATGCACTTTTAAACTTAGGACATTTTGAGGATGCAATTTTATCTTATAATCGAGCCTTGAATATTCCACCAGAGGATTATCAAATTTGGTTTAACCGGGGTTTAGCATTATTTAGATTAGAACGTTACGAAGAATCTATTGTTAACTATGACTATGCTTTAAAAATAAAATCAGACGATTATACAATTTGGTATAATAAAGCTATTTCACTAAGGGAATTAGAACGTTATGAGGAAACTATTGAGTCTTACGACCGAGCATTAAAAATAAAACCAGATGACCGAAATAGTTGGTTTTTTCGTGGCTTAGATTTAGAAAAACTAGAACGCGATGAAGATGCGATCGCATCTTACGATAAAGCCTTAGAAATTCAACCAGAAGATTACGAAGTTTGGAATAAGCGTGGTTGGTTATTGTGGAAATCGCAACGATACGAAGAAGCAATTATATCTTATAACAAAGCGCTTGAAAGTCAACCTAAATATAGCGATGCATGGTATGGGAGAGGATATTCTCTTGCTCAACTAGGACTGTACGCAGAAGCTGTTACTTCCTACAATAAAGCTTTACAATATCAATCAAATAATCACGGAGTTTGGTTTTTCCGAGGTTTAGCGCTAAATGAATTAGAGCTTTACCAAGAAGCTATTAATTCTTACAATCAAGCAATCAAACTTGAAACGAATTATCATGAAGTTTGGGACTATCGGGGTGATGCACTCTACAACTTAGCTCGCTATGAAGATGCCATATTATCCTACAATGAAGCGCTGAAACATCAACCTGACGCGGGTATATTTTACGACCGAGCTTGCTGTTATGCTCTCCAAAATAATATTGACTTAGCAATAGAAAATTTAGAAACTGCGATTAATTTAGACCCAGAATATAGCGAATTGGCAAAAACTGATTCTGATTTCGATCGCATCCGTAAGAATATAGAAATCCGGTTTGATTTTTGAATAAAATTACGTATCTGTAGGGTGCGCTCTTCGTTTCGCGTAACGCACCATTATTAAGTATTTGGTGCGTTACGCTGTCGCTAACGCACCCTACATATATTTTCAGAAATTAAATATGAGTCCTATACACGATTTCAATCATTGATGTAAAGCAATTACGAAGTTTATGAATGCTATTTTATTTCAACGACGCGGATACAACCATTTAGAAAACAACTTTGTCATTTGCGGCATAACCACATAAATCATCAGCGACACAAGACAGACAGTAACAACAAAAGTGCGAATTAATGGTGGTAGAGGATTTAAAATTGGTGCAAATAGAATATTAATAATGTTAAGTAAACAAAAGATTGCTAACCAAGTAATCAAAGCTATTTTATAACGAGGTGGCGGGATAATAGCCTTTTTTCCAGGCAATGTAAACCAAGTTTCTAACCCTGTCAGTTTCTCGACATTTGCAGTACCTTGAGATAAAGGTTCTACCAACTCTAACCAGCGTTGCCGTACTTCAGATTCTTCCCAACGCTTGAGGTTAGTGATACGGTCAAATTTGAAGATAATTCGATATTCTGGGTTATCAGCATCGATAGGACGAAAAGTATTCGTTCCCAAATGTCCGGGAAATTCCATCGCGGAAGCAATCATACTAGAAACAACTTGTTCAAACTCTTTTTCTTTTCCAGGTTTAGCACTGCGTAAAACGCAGATTGTAACGGGTGGGTCGTTGGTATCGTGATTC
The DNA here is from genome assembly GCA_964242965.1 of uncultured Calothrix sp. Classification (GTDB taxonomy): domain Bacteria; phylum Cyanobacteriota; class Cyanobacteriia; order Cyanobacteriales; family Nostocaceae; genus JANNFJ01. Next base: position 19,033 of record CAXTCQ010000049.1, read on the forward strand.
ATTTTGTATTTAAATTAGTTGATCAAATAATTTCAGAACCAATGGTAAAAATAACTTTTTCAGACGGCAGCTAAACATCTTTTAATTTGCATAGTGTACTTTTATATAGCAATGCGTAGCATTCCTACTCGCCCCATTATATTTTCTTAAAGGCGCAATAATATTTTGGAAGGGCGGGGCAACCCCGCCCCTACGCTCCTATTAAACCTTTTTTACCAACATTTAAACGAACCACTTCTGAGGGTACAATTCCTGTAGGTGGAGGTAAAAACATTCCACCATTACCGACTACATAAATACAAGTATCATCATTTGCGGTACGTCCAAACGCAATAGCCGTACTTCCGATTACTCCTTGTTCGGCAGTTGCAATAGTTGTTGTTTTACCATCAGGGGTAATCTTAACAACGCTATTAAAAATGTGAGTAGCACCGTAGAGATTACCATCAACATCAAAGGCAAAATCATCAATATTATTATTCGTCACCCAAATTTCTGGTTCGCTGGAATTACCTAAATTATCTACAGGAATCTTCAAAACTAATTGCTTTTCGGTGTTAGATGCATACAGATAACAATCAAAAAATTTTAACCCGTTAACAGCAGGAATTTGGCTTTCAGAATTACTACGTGCAAGCATTGGATGTTCTAACCAAACTTTAGTACTGTTATCAGCTAAATTAAATTCCCAAATTGCACCGCGAAATGAATCGGCAAGTAAATAACGTTCGTCTTGAGCGTGAGTTAATCCATTTAGAAAAATTGCATCGGGAAGCGTTGCTAATACTTTGATATTACCTTGGGTTGACACTCGTAAAACTACAGGTGTACCCCTGGTATTCCAAGCTGTCACAATTAAAGTGCCATCATTCGCTGTCGTTAACCCAGCGATTTTACCTTCCCAGGTTGCATGAACCGTTTGAGTCCCGTCGAGGGAGATATGGACAATTTGTCCTGCTTCGTGGTTGCTGACAAATAATGTGCCATTAGCAGTAATTACAATATTTTCAATAAAAGTATTGATTGGAAATGATGTAATTGTTTTTGCTGGGACTAATTCAATCGGAACGTTTTGATAAAGTGGTGGTAATCCTGATGTCATGGTTATTTAATCCTCACGTTAACGAATTGATGAAATTTCAGTTAGGTTGTAATGTTGCGTTTTGCTAATGGTTCATGTCATTAATTTTGAGCTTATCGTGAGGGTCAGATCCTCGACTTCTCAAAGGATGCCATTGGCGAATGGTAGGTCTGACCCCTCATTTTACCAAGAAACCCTCGTAGGGGCGCTCTTTACCCCGCCCCTACAATCTTGTAAAATGACGACAAATCCTTATGTGCATCGAACGCACCCAGACATAATGTTTTAACCGTGCAAGAAGCTGGAAATGCAAATTTAGATACATAACTCAGGATGAAAAATTTTACGTCTTCACAAAAATTTTGAGAAAATAGTCAATGCATTGCAACAACGATAGAACCAACCATGACAGAAACTAAACCCATTCGACAAGCCCGCAGGGGACGAATATTCCCCGAAATTCAGTGGACTGAGGAACAAATTGCCGAACGTGAAGCCGAACGTGAGGCTTTTTACCAGCGCTGCAAACCGATATTCGATCGAGTTAAATCGAAATTGATTGAGACTCACTATAACTGGTATATGGCAGTTGAACCTGACAGTGGCGAATATTTTGTCGATCGAGATTTAGAAGCAGTTTCATTACAGTGTCGTCAAAAGCACCCAGGTAAAATCCATTATACTTTCCGTATCAACGAAACCGGAGTTTGTGGAACAATATGATATCGGGTTTTTACGGTGATGAGGATGCATTACTTTTTGAAATTAGTTTAATAGCGTCGGACGGATTAGAATTATCAGTTGATGCAATGTTTGATACTGGTTTTTCGTACTGGTTAGCGATAAATGAGCAAGACATAGACGCGCTTGGTTGGGTACGTTTACGAGAACAAACTATGTTAACTGCACGGGGGAATTTTAAGTTTGACATCTACGCAGGTAAAGTAGAAATTGGTGGTAGTGAATACGACATTCCGATTCACGTTGGTAAAGATTTAACAGAAGTTTTAATTGGTTGTCAATGGCTAACAGCTCGACGGCTGGTAGTTGACATGCCATCGGGTATATTGACATTAGGATAATTCTTTTAGTTGATAACTTGTAACAATTAATTAAGTTTTTTAGCTTATCAACCTTTCGTATACTTATCCGATTTCATCCATCGTAAGTACAAATGCATCCCCCAAAAGAAAGAGTTTGACTACAAATCGAATGTTGTAAAATAGACATGTAAGCATTCGAGGACCAGTTAACTGGTTATAAACGCCTATCGAGACTATCTTTGGTAATCTCCAAGGTCTGAAAAGCAGCCAACTCAAGCAATTGCAGCGGCTGTACCACCAGCGCTTACCGGGCGATCGCGTCACTACGTCCGAATTTTCCCAGCGTCTGGCAGCCATTAGTACTGAAATCAATTTTCCTATATGTGCCTACGTCAACCGTCGGGGACAAGTCATCCGGGTTGGAGTAGGTACGCCGCGTCAAACGCAGATTCCGCCTTTAGAATTGCCCCGTTATGGTGCAGAACGACTTAGCGGTATCCGTTGTATCGCCACGCATTTGAAGCCCGAACCACCCAATGAATCGGCTTTGACTGCAATGGCTATGCAACGTCTTGATGCCCTGGTTGTACTTAATATTACCGGGACGGGATTTACTAAGCGTGGCGGTGGTGCGACTGGATATGTCAAAGAAGCCTATTTGGCGCATCTCACAGCACAGGACACTCGCGTTTTAATGGCTAGTGGCACATCGTTGAGTGCAAAAGAAAATTCACTGCCGACTCCAAGTTGGGATATTTCCCCACCAATAAGTTTAGATGTCCTCGCAAACCAAGATTTCATGGACTTGGTGGAAGGATTGGAAGAAGAATTTCGGCGCGAATTTGTTGCCGAAGATGTCGATAGCGATAGCGATCGCGTTGTCCTTGTCGGAGTCATGACCGATAAAAATAACGGGCAACAATTTAAAGATGTGATCTCCGAGTTAGGACGCTTAGTTGATACAGCTGGCGGCGAGGTCTTGCAAACACTTTGGCAAAAACGCAGCCGAGTCCATCCCCAAACTGTTGTCGGGGAAGGTAAGGTGCAAGAAATTGCCCTCACCGCACAAACTTTAGGTGCGAATCTAGTTGTATTCGACCGCGACCTTTCACCCGCGCAAGTCCGCAACTTAGAAGAACAAATCGGTGTGCGCGTCGTTGACCGCACCGAAGTCATCCTCGATATCTTTGCCCAACGTGCCCAATCCCGTGCGGGTAAATTACAAGTCGAACTCGCACAGTTGGAATACACGTTGCCTCGATTAACCGGTCGCGGTCAAGCGATGTCGAGGTTAGGGGGTGGTATCGGTACGCGAGGTCCTGGTGAAACCAAGCTAGAAACCGAACGTCGGGCAATTCAAAAGCGAATTTCGCGGTTACAGCAAGAAGTTAACCAATTGCAAGCGCACCGTTCGCGGTTGCGTCAGCGACGACAGCACGAGGAAGTGCCGAGTGTGGCTTTGGTTGGCTATACCAACGCTGGCAAATCGACGTTGTTAAATTCGCTCACCAATGCCGAAGTCTACACTGCTGACCAATTGTTTGCGACCCTCGACCCCACTACACGCCGTTTGGTAGTGCCCGAAGCAGTTACAAATAAACCCCAGCAAATCCTCGTTACGGATACTGTAGGGTTTATCCACGAATTGCCGGAAGCTTTGATGGATGCTTTTCGCGCCACTTTGGAAGAAGTGACCGAAGCCGATGCGTTATTGCATTTGGTCGATTTATCGCATCCAGCTTGGTTGAGTCATATTCGCGCAGTACGCGATATCTTAGCAGTGATGCCCGTCACACCGGGCCCCGCTTTGGTTATATTCAATAAAATTGACCAAGTGGACAGCGAAACCCTAGAAATAGCACGCGAAGAATTTCCAATGGCAGTGTTTATTTCTGCCAGCAATCGCTTAGGTTTGGAAACATTGCGTCAGCGTTTGGGACATTTGATTCGTTACGCTGTTTCATCGAGTTAAAGATTAATAAGTAAATAATAATAGTTAGCACCCCAGTATTAATACTGGGGTTTTTTGTTTTATAAAGAGGAAAATAAAGTTTTCCTGAAATAGCATCTGTTTTATAGACATCATTCGATTCACTGACTAAATTGAATACATAGCAAGTTCATCAGGTGCTTCTAAAGCGCAGATGGGTAAACGAATAGTGAATCTCCATCACTAAAAAATAAAACTACATTACTCTGTTTTGTAAGCATTAATAACATGAAAAAGATTTTTTCCATGCTAGCACCTTCGATGTTAGCAGCAGCTAGTGTTGCGATCGCCGGAACGAGTTTTTCGACTGCTCAAGCAGCTACGACATCTTTTGTAATCAATGAATTCACTGGTTCTGATACTCAAGTCAGATTTACTTTAGATGACACAATTGCCGGAACTGGCAAGGTTCAGTTTAAAGTCGATTATCTTGCTACTGGTTCTAACACACTTGCCGACATCCGAGGAATCTTTTTCAATATTAAAGATGACTCGTTACTTAACGGTTTGCAAGTCAGCGGCACGAATATAACAGCCAAACAATTTGGACCTGCTGGAAAAGTTGAGACTGTTGGTAGTAACAATAACAATTTAAATGGTGGTGGCAGTACAAAGTTGTTTGATGCTGGCTTTGAAATTGGTAAAGAAGGTATTGGTAAAGGAGACGACTTCCAATCAACTACCTTTACATTATCCCACCTTACCCAAGCTTTGACTCTCGACCAGTTTTACAGTCAAGATTTCGGAGTGCGCTTGATGAGCGTAGGTAGTGGAAATAGCCGAAATGGAAGCAGCAAACTCTTAGGCATTTCTTCTATCAAACCCACTACACCGAAAAAAGTACCCGAACCTACAACAATAGTAGCCCTTAGTTTATTCGCTGTCGGTGCATTGAAATTAACTGCGAAAAACCAAAAGCTAGTTTCTCAAGCTTAAGTTTCTCTCTCGAGTGAGGTACAGTCGTAGGGGCAACGAGCCATGCTGTGTCCTTACATCTTGGACGAAGCGAGTGTACCTCATTAAACTGAGAATCGCGATATTACTCAATTTTGCAGTCTAAAATTCTGGCTAAGAAGTACAAAGAATTTCTTAGCCCATTTTTATATTTCACATACAGTAGATTACAGATTTGTGGAGAAACCAGATAAAATAAAATTATGTAACAAAATTAGGACTTACGCACAGTCAACGAGAAAGTAGGTATTCCAAATATATTAGATCGGAACCAACCCCCCTTAAGAGGTTGTTTGAAAACTCGAATCAAGTATAAATTGTCATTCTGAATGGAGCGCAGCGGAATGAAGAATCTAGGGTTTAACCCATATACTGAGATGCTTCGTTCCTCAGCATGACATTCACAGGCACTTTTCAAACATCCTCTCAGAAGGGGGGCTTTGCGTAAGTCCTAAAAATATCAAATCACGCTGAGTAAGTTTTTCTCGCGCACCTACTAACAATTAAAATCTACACTGTAGGGAGTCAAAAACTTTGGCAGCTTTATCCTGAGCATTTTCACCATTAGCGACTATATCGACATTTTTTTCAACACCGTTGTCAGTTACCTTTGCAATGTATCTAATTATCGGAACAGATTTTTTATTATCAAGGGTTTCTTGCCCTTCCTGAATAGTAACAGGAACAGTTTTGCCACACAACTGTTTATTTTCTATTGAGTAAGTAGTCGGGGAAAAGCTCTCTTGAAATAAGTCTTTAAAAATAATATCGAAATCTAATGAACTTTCAGGTTTTATCCGATCTATAGGAAGTTGACTTACAAAAACCGTTACGTCTGGTGGATTGGTAAGGCTATTGACAATTGCCATTTGTTTTTCACCAATATTGACACCTACTTTGCCAACAGAACCACCAGGAATTTCATAATCAAACAGACTTTTGGCAATTGCTTCTGCCTTGTCTGAATCGAACATATTATTTAACATTTTGTTTCCCAGTCCGATTAAAGCTATACTTACCAGAGCAAATGCTCCCATAATAATTAAAAGCAGTTCCCATATTCGTACTGGGTAATGGGGTATTGCGCTGTTACTTTTTTCTTGTTCCATAATCGTAAACTTAATTGAATTAATTGCTGAAAATAATTAAATATACAGTGAATTTTATCTAGATGAAGTATAGTATAGCGTGGCATAGATTGTCGTAGGGGGCACGCCATGGCGGGGCCCGGCGGTGAAAACATTAAAATGAAAAGA
>CAXTCQ010000049.1:25366-36339 GCA_964242965.1 uncultured Calothrix sp.
GCATTGCCGTGCCCCTACGGTATCACATGTAAATGCAAATGCAAATGTATATATACAAAGGAGAACAAGATGCTTTTTTCATCAACTCAAATCAATTCCTAAAAAATGATTGAAAAATCGACTTCGCCAGATTGCTCGTAAAATTAAACTCCATTCAATTGCTACTAAAACTAGAAATAAGTAATCGAACTGACTTAATGTCGCTAATTCAAAAAACCTCCGCGACTGAGGAATATTTAGAATTGCCATAAATACAACAAATAATATTAAAGCGGCAATAGTGTATCGCCAATCACCGCTAAATTTTTCACCACCGACCCATGCTTTTGTTGGTGGTTTCAAAAAAGGAAGTAAAAATAAATGGCACAAAACTAAAGTAGTTACTAAAGCAGTGCGTGGCAGAGTATAATCAAGCTGGCTGAATTCTTTACCTGCTGGGATATCCAAAATTGCTCTCACTAGGTAAAGCAAATAAACGAATAGCGCAACTATTGTCATAGTTAAAGTTGCTGGAATCGTGAAATGTAGTAAAGAGCGAATTAGACTTCTTTGTTTTTGCACTTCTCCCGGTTGTGCCCAAATAGGAAAAACTGCTGTTGGTAATCCTACACCAAACATTGCTAGCAAAGCACTATGCTTATTTACCAAAGGAAAGCTGTCTGTCACCATGCCTATGGAAAAAATTAGCAAAGCTACACACATAACTCGCACACTAAATAGTGCTAATGAGTCTCGAATACCATTGCGAATTCTCTGCCCTTCTAAAAATGCATATGGTAATGCCGCAAAAGAGTCTTTTAAAAGGACAATATCTGCAACGCTTCGAGTTGCTTTACTACCGCTTTCCATTGCAATTCCTAAAGAAGCTTGTTTCAGGGAAAGTACATCATTGACTCCATCACCAATCATGGCAACATAATTACCTTGATTGCGTAAAGTTTGTACCAACTTTGCTTTTTGTTCTGGAGTTATGCGACCGAAAATAGTGCATGAACCAGCAGCTTGGGCAAACTGCGCTTCATCCATTATTGCTAATTCTAAACCGGAGATTAATTTAATGTCTCGACCCAAGCCAGCTTGTCGAGCAAGTGCAGCTACAGTTTCGGGATTATCTCCCGAAATAATCTTCAGTTGGATTCCTGCTTGAGTAAATGCCTCCAGGGTTTCAGTTGCTTTTGGGCGCAATTGGTCGCTAAAGTGTATAACACCCAAAGGTGTAAGACTTTTCGGTAGTATCACCTTTTCTGGGTCGTGGTTCAAGTTGGAATTTTTGGTGTAGGCAAACAAAAGTACCCGCAACCCTTGGTTAAAACCTTCCTGAATGTATGTACTTGCCGATTTTGGCAGAGATACAGAATCTGCAAGTATTTCCGGTGCCCCTAGAACGTAGGTATCTGCTGGGGAATCATTGAAATCTTTATGCGAGGCATTTTCAAAGACTATGGCACTCCATTTGCGGGCAGAAGAAAAGGGTACTTCTACTTTTACTGCGCGGGCTTTTCCCGTACAAACCGCTGCGATCGCTTCCGTTGTACGGTTATGGTCTGTTGTATTTGTAACATAATCCCCCAGCTTTGCAAGTAGGGTTGCTTCTGTGACATCGATTGGATGAACCGAAACCAAGTTGATTTTATTTGCTGTCAGCGTTCCAGTTTTATCGAGGCAAAGCACGTTCACATGGCTAAGTGACTCGACTGCATTTGCTTGTTGAATTAAAATATCCTGCCCCAACATCCGTACTGCCGCAGTTCCGTATGCTAAAGTAATCGCAATCAACAGCCCGCTGGGAACCAAACCCGCAACTACAGCAGCATGTTGGACAACATCTGCCAAAGAATAGGAACGACTCAAGAAACTAATACCAACCAAAATCCACAAAAAACAGGCAAGCAGGAGCAATATACGAATCACCAAGTTAATTTCTGCCTGTAGTGGAGTATGAATGTGGCGAAAAACGCGGGCACCTGCCATTAATTTATAAGCTACCGTTTGGGCACCTACTTTTTTTGCTTCAAAATAAGCGCGTCCCGTCACGCAAACAGTACCAGAATAAACAGTATCATTCGCTACTTTAGCAATTAAATCGGATTCGCCAGTTAGTAAAGATTCATCAACATCGATGCGACCGTCACCCACTACAACACCATCAACCAAAATTTGGTCGCCAGAAGCAATTATTAAAATATCTCCCTGTACAATGTCTCCAGGGTCGATATCGTATTCTTTGCCTTCGCGGATGACGGTGGCTTGGGGACGGTTAATTAGAGCGATTTCGTCTAATTTTCGTTTTGCCCATATCTCTTGACAAACAGCAATAACAACACCGCTACCGATGACAATTACAACCAGGAATGCATCACCGTAGCGCCGCAGGAGAATCATGACAACGCTAATGGTGAAAAAAACAATATTAATAAAATTAAATAAATTTTCAATTAAAATTTGGCGATAGGAGCGGCTCGTTGGCAGGGTGACATTATTCCCTAGACCTGCCGCACGCTGCTTTTTAACTTCTTCCTCCAAGAGACCCGAGGGAGTGAAAGAATGATATTCCATCAAATAAGTAGTAGTAATTAATCAAAATTTTTTCCTTGCCTACTATACAGCTTATATTTCCCAGGCGTAATTATTCACCATCGCAAGGCACGCTTTATTTGTATCGACCTACTTATCTTCAGAATTAGCTAACGTTGAGAGTATCCATTCGATATCAGCTTCATTAAACGCTGGTGGCGGTGGGGATTGGGTATAATCAATCGATAAATCGTACCCCGCCTCATCGTAGATGGCATTTAGGGCAGCTTGCAGGTCGAGAACGGCATCAGGGTCAGGTTCTAGTAAAGGTACGGGAATTGTCGGGAGTATATCTTGTAGCGTTAACGTCCACAGGTCAATAACTCCAGAACCAGCACGGGTGAGAGTAACCAAATAGGGTACTAAAGGGATACGGGGGTGATTAAACGGGCGGGTTCCTCGACGTAACAAGTCAATTTCAATGAGATGGACGTTGGCATTATAAAGACGTTGGCGTTTCTTACGGTAGTCAGTAATGTTTGGTTCGCGCTTATTTGCAGGAGAGAGAATTTGAATACAACTTATAAGTACGTTGTTGGTAGTATCTCTAATTTCGATGGTGGGAACGCGGACTGCAACGGGTTGAATCACTGGAAGCGTCAGTGGTACGGGAGTTGTGGCAATATTTGATTGGCGAATGTCCGGTTCTGGGAGTGAAGGGCGTTGTCGTATTTGTAACACTTCCACATCCGGGTAAAGGATGCCAATTTCGCTTTCGGGAGAAGTATCCTCCACTACGTATATTTCTAACCGAGCGGCATACTTAGGACGTAGCTGGGGTACAAGGAAGGCGCAAAGTTTACTCGCTAGGGCGTTATGTACATCTGGCCACAGTGCAGCTTCGAGGTATGGGTCTATGCCGGGGAAAGGAGAAGGCATTACATTTTAATGGCAACTTATGTTTTTATTCTAAAGGTTGTAGCGTTGATATACAGTACTGATGGTTCAGGAGTAGCTGTCATTGAATTTGGAACGGATAAAAGTAGATTACGGTTGGTTATTTGTTTTTGACCGACGCAAAAACGCACCACCTTTTATCGAACGCTTGAAAACTAGAACTACGACGACGAAAAAAGGGCGTTCTGTTGTTATTGTACGAGCGTAAGGATGAATGGCAAAGTTGCTAGTTACTCACGAAGGTATCAAGGCGATGCCGAATTTTGTTTATATTTAAAAACTTAACGTTCTGAACAACTATAACTTAGGTTTATTAAGTTCTGTGGCAGAAAAAGCCACTCTTTTGAGCCACTTGAAGAAGAAACGATTGATGATAAAATTTTAGTCGGCATCAGTGTTGAAAATAACTGCTCCTTGATACCACATAAAAGGCGATCGCATCTTCGCTCCTCAACGCTATGGTCGAGGTTTACAGCAGTGGAAGTTCATTAGTCCTAGTAATTATATTCTCTTGTTTAAATATGTAATTACTGCGTGCCGTCACGCACCCTATAATCATATAAAAGGCGTGGGTTGGCTAGTTTTACGCCAACTTACAAACAGTAAGAATCTCGTTGTCGGATTAATTATGTCAAATAGGGTATATTAACTTGTGTAGGGTTTAGTAATGGCAGATAAACCAATCTACTGGGTTGGCTCTTCTAAAATCGACATCTCTGACTTTCCGCAAGAAGCTCGTCGCAAGGCTGGATTTCAATTACGAGCGGTTCAGCAAGGGCAAACACCAACAGATTTCAAAGCAATGCCGATTGTGGGCAAGGGTGTTGAAGAGATTCGTATTCGTACTGACGAAGCATATCGGGTCTTTTACGTTGCCAGATTTGAGGAAGCCGTCTATGTACTTCATGCTTTTAAAAAAACAACACAGAAAACTTCAAAGCAAGATATTGAAATTGGATAACAGCGCTATAAAGAAATAACTCAGTTCAAAAAGGATAACGATTGAGGGTAAAGTAATGACAGTGATTCAAGGTAGCGAAAATGTGTTTGAGGATCTTGGTTTTGATGCCGAGGAAGCTGCAAATTTGAAAGTGCGGGCTGACCTCATGCTAAATCTGCGCCGATACATTCTGGAACAAGGCTTGACTACTGAACAGGCAGCTGACTTTTTTGGTGAGACGCAGCCACAGGTAAATAATTTGATGAATGGCGAGATTAGTCTATTCAGTGTAGATAAATTGATCGATATGCTGGTAAAGGCAGGAATGCAAGTGAAAGTAGAAGTTGTGTCGAAGATGTAATGTCGCAAAACTGAACTATTGCTAGTTAAATCCAGTAACATTGCCTTGCTTAAACGATATGTACCAGAAACAGGAAGCGCTTGGATTCAGGCTTTAACGGCTCAATCCGCTGGTAATTTTTTGATTGCCCGAATCACCTGGGTTGAGGTTCTGAGTGCTTTGTTCGTTGCGGTTGGGCTGCAATTTGGGCATCGAGGTGTGCTATTAGTTTATCCATCATTTCGTTTGCCTGAGCTACTTCAGCGCGAGTTTTTCTGAGATTTTCAAGATGTTTAACTCGTACTTCCGCGCTCGCAATCGATCTATCCATTATAACCCCCAATTATTTACTACTTCCTCTATACTACGCGACCATGCTGGAATTCTGGTTTCGATATAGTCGATAGTCTCTTCCAACATAATAGCAGTTGCACTATCAGCCTGCGGTTGTGCCGTAGCAGTTCTGATTGTAATAACGGTTAACCTTTGGTAGCTATTTGTAACATCCAATGCAAGCCTTGCAAGTTCGTCTAAATCTCCTATGGTGTCTTGCCTTTCATTGTATGCTGTGAATAGTCTATATTCTGTAGATTTAGCAGCATTGACAATATTAATTAGTTCTCGACAATTTAACCAAATCCGATTGTTAATCTCCTCTGGAATCGTAGCCATATTTAAATTAAGCTAATTTTTAAGGAATCAGAGATATTATACTTTTCAATCCAGTCTTTAACCGTAAGCGTTCAGATATTTAGACAGGCTACCTTGGCTACAGCGTGCGATATGCTTCCAGCACGCTACGCGATCGCAGAATAAATACAAGGTGTTGTTTCAACTCGCATAGCTGAACTTTATGCTATACTTACGCGACTTCTGCGTGTTCCTCGAATAAGTCCAACAGTTGCCCAACGCTTAATTAATGAAAACCTTCAAAGCTTTGAAAAAGTATTTCTGACTGCCGATAATTATCAAACAACAATAGCTAGGATGGTAAGCTTAAATCTTCCAGGTGGAGGAATTTATGATGCATTAATTGCTCAAGCAGCGCTTAAAGCTAATGTCGATAGATTGTTAACACTTAATCCCAATGACAAGTTACTCGTAACTGGCATTTATGGAAGCAGAAAGTAGTTGATTTTTGGGCATCCTTGCCCGTCCCTCATTGTAATTAAGTTTTTTGCTGTCGTAATTAAACAGCCCGAGTTGGAACTTTAACTGTTCTATTCCAATGCGAAAAGCTGAAACAAAAAGTAACAGTTGGTGAAGTTCACCCACTATGTACTTCCAAGTACAAATTGTAGACGTGGTTACGGGAGCAAAATCATGAATTAAATTTATGCACAGTGATAAAATAGATTTAAATTTAGATTTACTGTTTATAAAATCAAGATTTAAGATAATGACAGCACGACAACCGAGATATAGCTTTGAAGATTTTGCTCGTCGTGGTGACTCTTTTTACGAGACTAATATTAGACCACAAGTTGAAGACTCTAACCGAGGTAAGATTGTTGCAATTGATATCGATACAGGTGCTTGGGAAATGGATACGTCGGAAATTATTGCTTCAAACCGTCTTAGGGCTAAGTACCCAGATGCACAAATTTGGTTTGTGCGAATAGGTTCTCGATCTATTCGCCGCTTCGGTCGCGCGTCATACCTATAAGTCACTATGATTATTGGAAATGTAAATGCTGAGTATGAAGCTACGATTCGTTTAAGCATTTATGGTACGGACGGTCAAATTTATGAGCTTTCCAGCCATTATCGATACAGGATTTGATGGTTGGTTATCTTTACCAGCAAGTTTAATTAATACACTAGGATTACAGTGGAATGGACGAGGACGAGCAACTCTTGGGGATGGCAGTGAATGCCTTTTTAACCTTTACGAAGCCACAGTCATTTTGGGTGAAGAAACTATAACAATTCAAATTGATGAGGCTGAGTCAGAACCACTAGTTGGTATGTTATTAATGTCCGGATATCGGTTAATAGTCGAAGTGCGTGAAAATGGTCTCGTACAGCTTGAAAAATTATGAGTAGCTAGCTATTTGATAAATCTATTCAAAATAATTATTACCTAGCTAGGGAATAGTTTATCATGAAAAATTGTGCCACGTCAATTTTAGGGTAAGTAAGAGTATTTCACTTGCCGCCTTATTCAGCTTATTTAGATAGCGATCGCAAATCAACAAGGCAATAATTTACACCGCGATCGCTTGGAAAATTTAGCGGCTGGGTTTCTTTGGTAGCTATTTGTAACATCCAATGCAAACCTTGCGATCGCAGTAAAGCTTTATCATAAAAGCAGACCACCACACGATATTAATATTGTCATGAGCATAACGTTAACACCTGAGCAAGAAGGAATGATTCAAGTCTTACTCGAAACAGGAAAATTTAACGATATTGATGAAGTAATCGAAACAGCCTTACGTGTTTTAGTTGAAGAACACTGCCCAGTTAAGTATGTTGGTAAAGTTTTAGTAGTAAAAGCTGCTCAAAACACTATAGACTATGAAGCAGTAATTAATAACTTACGCGAAGAAAGAATTAATCAATTTCTACCAGAGTGAAAATATTATTTGATATATCAATAGTTGCAGCGCTTGTTGAAGACCATCCTACTAGATATTTAGACAGCCTACCTTGGCTACAGCGTGTTATAGCAGAAGAAATACAAGGTGTTGTTTCAACTCACATAGCTGAACTTTATGCTATACTTACGCGACTTCCGCGTGTTCCTCGAATAAGTCCAACAGTTGCCCAACGCTTAATTAATGAAAACCTTCAAAGCTTTGAAAAAGTATTTCTGACTGCCGATAATTATCAAACAACAATAGCTAGGATGGTAAGCTTAAATCTTCCAGGTGGAGGAATTTATGATGCATTAATTGCTCAAGCAGCGCTTAAAGCTAATGTAGATAGATTGTTAACGCTTAATCCCAATGATTTTGTACGCTTGGGTGAGAATATTGCATCTTTAGTACAAACTCCAACGTAGATATTACCTCATGGAGTTTGCATTTTTGGTTTGTTACTCTATTTCGTTAATCCAGTTTTGAATTGCATTGAGTAAATTTGGCTGATTCGGTGAGAAACTACGCAAAGGTGGTTCTAGAGGTTCATCAGTTATCCAACCAATATGAATTTCTTTTGCATCTACTAATGTGTGGCAAATATTAAGCAGTGCTTTCGTTGGTTTGCATTTATCGAAGAGTAGAAATAAGCTTTTGTTTTGTAAATATTCTGTCAATTTTATAAGTTCTAATTGAAGGTCTGCAACATCTGATATTTTTGGTATTTCTTTGACATCTAATGATAATATTTTGAAAATTTTTGTGCATATTAATTTGGAAACTACATTTTCGTCTGTGTTCAATGCGATTTTTTCAGTATCAATATATAGAGTATAGGTACTACCAGTAGAATTCAATTGAGAGGCAATATCTATAAATTGATTTTCTAAACTTTGAATAGAACAATGTTTACCGTGCCAAGCTTGATAAAATTCTGGGTAACTTATATTTTTAGCATATCGAAATATAATTTCCCAGCATAAACTGCGACGACGAGTATCCTTGGCACTATCAGGATGTGTAACCCATTGCTTTAAACGTTTTAATATAACTCTAAATATTTCTTTGTTATAAATTTCATTCAAATAATTGGCAGCAGTTCCTACAACCGAAGGAAGATAATCATCATCCTCCGAGTCTTGTTCTTCCCACTTATTACTATTTAGTCTAGATAAATTGATCGATATGCTCGTAAAGGCAGGAATGCAAGTGAAAGTAGAAGTTGTGTCGAAGGTGTAATGTCGCAAAACTTACTATTGCTCAAAGTAATTGAGGCTAGGCTTATTTCATGCAATTTCAAGATGAGTAGCATAGAAATCTTTAAGCGCAGAATTCGCTTACCCACTGCAATGCTCGCAGGCTTCCATTCTCCTCCGGAGACGCTACGCGATCCTTTGATGGTATCGCAAATTAACAAGGCAATAATTTACACTTACCCTGACATTGTAGACTATGAGATACCAATTAATAACTTACGTAAAGTAAAAAACACGAAGGAAAAATCAATAGTTGATTACACATGAGTGAAACTATTTATATAGAGACCAGTATTTTTGGCTACTTGACAGCCAGATCGACTAAAAATCTAATTCTTGCTGCAAACATTGAAGTAACAAGAGATTGGTGGACAAATTATAGCGGGTTATTAGAACTTTTCGCTTCACAACTTGTTGTGGATGAAGCGGCATTAGGCGATAAGGAAATAGCAAATCAACGGCTTTCTTTGTTGCAAAATGTAACATTGCTAAAACCTTCGGGAGCAGCTGAACAACTAGTAATTCAATTTTTAGAAAAAAGTAATCTTCCTCCCTTCGCTGCTAATGATGCAGCACACATCGCCATCGCTACAGTTCATGGAATGGATTATCTGTTAACGTGGAATTGTAAACATATAGCAAATGCTCAGATTCAGAAAAAGCTTACACAGATTTGTTACGACTTTGGGTATCAGCTACCAACAATTTGTACCCCTTATGAACTGATGGGAGAATAAAGAATGCTAACAAACGAAATTCTGGAAGAAATTTATGAGTATCGTGAAGCTCACGCTGAATCATTTAACTACGATGTATCAGCAATGTTCAAAGACTGGCGTGCTCGTCAAGCTCAAAGTGGTAAGCCCTCAGTTAGCTTACCTCCGAAACAGCCCATTGCACGCTCAAAGTAGCCAATAAAGTCGAAAAAATTTATTAATCAAAGTTAGCCTAGCTTGCTTTTTTAAACATTTTGCTCCTCTGAAGTAAAGACTCATAAAGCAGCTTCGCTGACTTTTTTACTTATTTCTGAGCATCTTTCAAAAGCAATGACTTACCGTAATGCCAATGCAGCAATTTTTCTCTGTCGTAGCAGTAACGGTTTAGCTCAAGAAATAGGAGAATGGGGAGAAGGCATCTGTGGACAAGGTTTGTGGGTAGTTACAACTCATCATTTATTACATACCGCTATCCGGTTTTTAGTAATGCAGCAAAAGTTAGAGTTGCAGCGTACATCCCAACAAGGTATTGATACAAGCTCTATAGAAGTTCAAATACAGCGTATTTGCACTACTTTAAAACGCATCACCAACATAAATACTCAAATCAATAAGCTGCGCGAAAATAGTAATGCGATCGCATCTGAAGTAGATTCCCTCAAACTTGAAATTCGCTCCGGCACTTGACTGTATAGAAGATTCAATTAATGTATAAGTAATTACTCTTGTGGGATGGGCATCCCTGCCCGTCCTAATACGTCATTGTTTATTTACGTTACTAGTTAACCACTCTCAGAAACAATAATCGAGGATCGAGGTGAGTGGTAGCAGCATATTTTTTGGGATAGCAGTTTGACAACGACTCGTTGTCAAATCTAAGCTTCGTGCCAACTTTATCGTATTGTTTTAAATTCGCTTTACATTTACGAGCATCCTTGCCCGCCCCTCATTGTAATTCAGTTTTTTGCTCTCGTAATTGATACATTTTACGGTGTTGCTCGCGCAAGTTTGCTTCTAATTGAGCGTTTAATTCATCCATATCTAAAATATGTTTATCCATGCGCTTATTTAGTTCGCGTAGCTTACTTATATGACGCGCTCTAATTTCTGGACTGGGAATTTTTGGTTGTTTGCTCATCTTAAATCAAAATCTCTTTTTATTTCAGCAAGTGTAGCTCCAACAGCATCAACCGAAGCTTGCGCTTCTCCAATAAATCTAGCTAGTATTTCTAAACTATCACGAGATGCCACTGGTTGAGCAGGATAAATTTGTCGTAATGCTGTAAATAAACGTAAATAATAGCTATCTGCACGTTCTCGAGAATTTTGCACTTGCTCAAAGTATATGAGGGTTTCCTCTGTTTCGCCAAATTCTTCCAAGAGTTGGTATTCGATTTCCGTCGCTTCATTAATTCGTTCTAATAGTTGTCGCTGTATAGTAAACACCCTTGTTAAAATTTCTTCTGGTAACTTAGCCATTATAAAGTCTGTACTTATAAAAAATAAAACACTTAATTACACGACATTATTATAGTTATACATTTAATTTGTACAGTCAGGGCATAAAACAATGAGTGGGATGGTCACCAATCAAAAGCCCCGTGCTTTTTTTATAGCGACTGTCTTAAAATTGGTGAAGCCTTAAAAACTTCCATAATAAAAATAGCG
>CAXTCQ010000050.1:0-36221 GCA_964242965.1 uncultured Calothrix sp.
GAGAGGGGGAGAGGGGGGAGGCTGATTCAAACCCAAATTGACATGCAGGTAAATTATCTGGGATGGAAAAAATCATCTCAGACGTAATTTCATTTGGTAATTGGTGGCAAAAGTCAAGGGCTTGTGTGAAGGTTTCGGAACCAAACCAGGATATGGGGGCAATTTCGCCCCAACCAATTTTGCCCCTGTCATCGGTGAGGCGAATTATAATCCCTTCGCGGGTTTCCCAAGTGCCGTGATTGGTTTGGAGGGGACGCACAAATTTACGCTGGTAGGGACGAAATTCAAATTGGTAACGCGGCATTTTGCTGGTTGGCAAGTAAGAATCTTTTTTACATACCACAGAGGCACAGAGTACACAGAGGAAGAAAAGAAGAGAGAGTTTGACAAATGATTTATAGTAAATCCCTCTTCTTTGCGCCTTTGCGCCTACCCTGCGGGAAGGCGAAGCGCCTAATGCGCGAGGCAAATCAAATCCAATGCACCCACTTTACAAAATAAATCCCAAACCAAATAGCAAGCAACACCAAAAATGTACGCTAACAGCAATGAATTTACAGTTGCTAACTATATCGGGCTGGTTATGATTTTCTTGAACGTGGCGACATAATTTCAATGCAAAAGGTAAACTTACCCAACTTAGTAACGTCCAAATCGGGGTTATTCCCAACAGTACGAAGATGAACGTGAAAGCGTAAATGCTAGCTGTACTCCAAGTTAGAACTTGAGAACCGCGCAATGTCCCAAGACGGACGATAGGCGATTTTTTTCCAGCAATTAAATCGTCTTTGACTTGGTGAAAGTGCGAACAAAATAAGATTAAACTGGTAGCTATCCCCACAACTTGCGAAGCGAATAAACTTGATATTGACCAGCTTTGAGTTTGACTGTAGTATGCCGCACTAACGGATAAAGGACCAAAGGCAAAAAAGCAGAGTATTTCACCCAAACCTTGATAACCTAAACGAAAGGGCGGTCCTTGATAAATGTAACCGATGGCACAACAAGCTAAAATTATCCCGACTACAGTTAGGTCTTGTTGCTGCCAACTAATTGATAATATGCCCAACAAACCTAAACCTAAACATAAGTTTCCCAACCAGAATACTAATAATTTATTGCCTGTCAAATTCACAAGCGAATGATGTTTGTTTTCATCGATTCCTGTTTCGGAATCGAAGACGTCATTACTGAGATTTTCCCAAGCTAAAATTAAAATCGCCGCTCCTAAAAAAGTCGAAAAAATAACGCTATCAAAAATCCGAGTTTCCGCGTAGGCAATAGCGGTTCCTACCCAGATGGGCATAATGGCAACACTATACATCGGCGGTTTAATCGCCGCCATCCATAGCTTATTATTGGAATATGAAATTAGCTTTGTAGTCATTCTTCACAATTTATTTGCCGGATATAGAATAGTTTACGATGCCAGCAGAAAATGCTAACAATTTTATGGATGATTAAGATTTTATAATTTAATTTTCTAGTTTAGAAATACAGATTGAATTCGTAACATTTTGTAATTGCTACTTTTTGTATCATTCAAACGGTTTTTTGTTGAGGAGCGCAACTTTTCTGATATGTGGAGACTTACAAACCAAATTCAAGGCCAGATTAAAGCTCCGATTGGAGCAGTGCGGCAGATTGTAGAACTACATGTAAACATCTACGCTGGTTAAATAGCAGCAGTTTATGTTACCTGTAAGAATACGATCGCGTTTGAACACCATGACGGAAGATAACTTCAAAAAAATTTACTATTGATTTAGATCCATGACAGTTTCTCCATGTCGCGCTGACTCTTTTGTATATCATCAAGAAATATATCAATTTCTTGTAAATGCTCGTGAATATTGCCTTCGCAATCAGTGCGAACAAATCGCTAGTATCGCGCTTGAGATTGAACAAATAGACCCTTTAGTTGTATTCGACAAATTAGGGCAATCAAACAAGTTAAATTTTTATTGGGAAAATCGCGGTCAAGAAGAAGCGATCGCAGCACTAGATGCTGTAACAAAATTAACAATCTCTGGCAAGCAGCGGTTCTATGAAGCTGAAGTTTTCATCCGCGATTGTTTACAAAATATAATTTATTTTCCCCACACAAATTTGGTTTCTTCGCAACCGTATTTTTTTTGTAGCTTTAGTTTTTTTGATAAAATAATTAAACAAGCCGATTATCCTTTTCCCTCTGCTACAGTTTTTCTACCGCGCTGGCAGGTGTCACTCAAAAATAATCGCTGCGTATTAATTGCCAATATTACTATTAATGTAGGTGTTAATATTCAAGAAATTTTACAAACTCTCAAGGCAAAGATTGAAATTATCCAGTCACAGAAATATTACTCGTACAACAGCGATTCACAACCTAGATTTAGTAAAAAATTGGTTGCAAATCCTGATAAATTCAAACGTTCGGTAGCATCGGCACTCCAGGCAATCGAGTTTAATAAGTTAACTAAAGTTGTCTTAGCGGATACACTTGATGTCAAGTCAGATACGACATTTAATCTATTTGAATCGTTGAATAACCTGCGGCAACTTCATCCCAATTGTTATGTTTTTTCAACAAGTAACGGGAAAGGACAAAACTTTATTGGTGCTAGTCCAGAAAGGTTAATTAGTGTTCGCAACCAGCAATTAATTACCGACGCTTTGGCAGGAAGCGCACCACGAGGTAAAACACCCCAAGAAGATGCAGCTAATGCCAACCGTTTGTTAAATAGCGATAAAGAACGTCACGAACACTTGTTAGTAATTGACTTTATTACGCAACGGTTGTCGGAACTGGGGTTGTTGCCGCAGATACAAGCACCGCGTTTGCGACAATTATCGAATATCCAACATTTATGGACACCAATTCAAGCAATAGTTCCAAGTCGCGTACATCCTTTGCGGATTGTAGCCCAACTTCACCCCACACCAGCAGTAGCAGGTGCAGACCGAAATATTGCTTGCGCGGAAATTCGACGGTATGAAAGCTTTGAAAGGGGTTTGTACGCTGCACCTTTGGGTTGGGTGGATGCAAAGGGGAATTGCGAGTTTATTGTCGGAATTCGTTCGGCATTGATTGATGGCAAGAGTGCTAGGTTGTATGCTGGTGCTGGTATCGTCGCAGGTTCCGACCCCGACAGAGAACTTGCTGAAATTCAACTCAAACTTCAAGCTTTATTGAAAGCGTTAGTTTAGAACTGTAGGAAACAACCTAAATTACTCCGATGGTTAACTAGGCCCCTACGCGGGACTATTTGGTTCTACGACCCCTCGTTTAGTCAAATATCCAATCAAGAGACGCGAAATTACCCTTCGGGTTCTCCTTTATGAGTACGCGTCTCTACATTTTTCGGAATTAATAGGAATTACCCAAAGACTCTCTCAAACCCTCTTCCCTTTGTGACCTTTGTGTCCTTTGTGGTAGCTACCTTTATATTTCCTTATCTTGATGAATAAATGGTTTAGCATTAGCACCAGTGTAATTAGCAACAATATGACCGTCGCCTGTCATTTGGTATTTATACGTGATTAAACCTTCCAAACCAACAGGTCCGCGAGGCGGCATTTGCTGCGTACTAATGCCTACTTCTGCACCAAACCCGTAGCGAAATCCATCAGCAAACCGCGTCGAACAATTATGGTAGACACCAGCTGCGTTGACTAATGCCATAAACTTTGCAGCAGTTTCGGCTGTTTCCGTAACAATCGCATCGGTATGCTTAGAACCATGAGTATTGATGTGCGCGATCGCATCCTCTAAACTATCGACAATTTTCACTGCCAAAATCAAGTCGCTATACTCGGTTTCCCAATCAGCATCTGTAACTTGGGCAATATCGGGTAAAATATAGCAAGCGCGTTCGTCACCGCGCAACTCGACATTTTGATTAAATGTGGCTGCAATTTTTGGTAAAAATATGGGGGCAATGTCAGCATGTACTAACATTGTTTCAATTGCGTTACATGCAGCGGGATACTGAGTTTTAGAATCGAATGCGATCGTAACTGCTTTATCGATATCCGCATCAGCATCAATATATAGATGACATACCCCGTCAGCATGTCCGAGTACGGGAATGCGGGTATTTTCCTGAACGAATCGCACAAACGCATTAGAACCGCGAGGAATTATCAAATCTACATATTTATCTAACTTCAATAATTCCAAAGTTTCTTCGCGGGTTGTGAGTAACTGCACCGCATCGGGGTTTACCGCAGTTTGTGAAAGTCCTAGTTTGATAGCTTTGACAATCGCTTCGCACGAACGTACGGCTTCCTTTCCGCACTTTAAAATAACACCATTCCCCGACTTAATTGCCAGCGACACAATTTGGATTGCAGCTTCGGGACGTGCTTCAAAGATTACCCCCAAAACCCCTAACGGACAAGTTATACGTTTGAGAACCAAACCTGCATCAAGTTCGCGGTGAATTTGAATTGCACCTATAGGGTCGGCAAGTTTTCCAACATCACGTACCCCTGCGATCGCCAAGCGTAATTTATGTTCGTCTAAATGCAAGCGTTTGTAAAGTGGTTTGGCGATACCGTCGGCAATAGCCCCTTCACAATCTCTAATATTCGCTTGTAAAATATCATCCCGCGACGATTCTAACGCTTGTGCGACTTTTTCAATCGCCAGATTTCGTTGGGTAGTCGAAAGTACAGCTAAATTCATCGCAGCAATCCGGGTTTGTTGCGTTAGAGCATTTAGAGAAGATGAAGCAATCTGAGAAGCAGTCATAACAAAACTGAGTTGGGAGTTAGGAGTTAGGAGTTAAGAGTTAGGAGTTAAAAGTTAGGAGTTATTAATTAATCTATCACTCCCTTTACTCCTTCCACCCCTTTGACTCTTCTACTCGCTACTCCCTACTGCCTAAAAAGTTTTTGGTACTCTCCGAAATACTACGAT
Organism: uncultured Calothrix sp.; assembly: GCA_964242965.1. Taxonomy (GTDB): domain Bacteria; phylum Cyanobacteriota; class Cyanobacteriia; order Cyanobacteriales; family Nostocaceae; genus JANNFJ01. The sequence goes on from CAXTCQ010000050.1 coordinate 4,904, forward strand.
AGGACTTTGTAGCAATTATCGGTGAAGCCAAAACATAGCAAATTCAGAGTTTGCGATTGTAATTGTCCAAAATACGCAGTATGGAGTCAGTTTTAGTTAAGTATTAACAGGTTTTTTTATAGTCTTAAATAAACCTTTGCTACGCTCGTTATCTTTTACATATTTTTCACTAGGAGTAATCACAATGTCATCTACCAGCAATATACAACCGACAGCAGCAAGACTGAATAAGCCAGTATTAAAAAAAGGCTCTAGCGGTGCTAGTGTGAGAGAACTGCAAAAGCTGTTATTTGATTACGGTGCTTTCGCGCTTAATTGTGATTTTGGCGTACCCGATGTATTTATTGATGGTGCTTTTGGTGCGGGTACTGATGGTGCAGTGAAAGCTTTTCAACGTCAAGTCTTTCTCAAAATCGATGGTATTGTCGGTAATATCACTTGGCAAGCACTTATTAATGGTACGCCGATTGGGTTGCCAATTTTGAGAATTGGCAACAAAGGTGAATTAGTTGCCAGCGTGCAGCAAAGATTAATCGTTAGTGGTGATTATCAAGGTATAGTAGATGGTGATTTTGGTGTAGTTACAGAAGACGCAGTGAAAACTTTGCAAAAACGCCAGAAATTAGTAGTTGATGGCGAAATTGGTAACAGTACTTGGTTGGAATTGAGCAAAATTCAAGAGACTGTTTGCTAATTTTCGTTTTGACGCAAATTCGGAAATACCAAAATATAAATTATTCAGTATTTAAGAACCCTGATTTGTTTAATAAATCGGGTTTTTGGCTTTGAAATCATCACTAAAATATAAAGCTAATTTAACTCAAGATGGTGCAATCGGCGATCGCACTTGGGCTGCACTTAGCAAAATTAATACTATATTCTGTTAATTTACTTAAGCAACGTAGCGTAGGCATCCTACCTGCACAAACTTGTTATCGTATTTTACTAATTATTATATGGGAAATGGGCGGGGAATATTGGAAAAGGGCGGGGAGACCCCGCCCCTACGACCAATCGATATGTATCATATATTTATATGGAGACGCGATCGCCAAGCGTCTGTATTCTCGTTTGTGCATAATTAATATAGAATGGTATCCGACAGCGAATTTTATTTACTTTGACCTAATTGCTTTTTCGCTTGCTGCCAAAGTGCTTCCAACTCATTCAAATTGTAATCTGTCAAAGGACGGTCAGCAAACATCTCCATTTTCTGCAATCTTTGAATAAACCGTTGATTTGTCCCGATTAAAGCTGCACTTGGGTCAATATTATGCCACCGTGCTAACTGTATAAGCGAAAATAGCACATCCCCAAATTCTGCTTGTTGCTGTTCGGGTGTTTCTTCTGCTAAAGCATGTTGAAATTCCCCTAACTCTTCGTGAAACTTCCCCCACACACCATCAATATTTTCCCACTCAAACCCAGCATCAGCAGCTTTTTGCGAAATTTTCATTGCTGCGGTTAACGGTGGTAACTTTTTCGCATAACTGACAAGTTTCTTACTCAATTTTTGTTGTTCAGCTAGCGATTCACCCTTTTCCTGCGCTTTAATTTCTTCCCAATTTTGCCGCACCTCATCAACACTCTGTACCGACACATCACCAAATACATGGGGATGACGACGAATTAACTTTTGCGAAATCCCGGATGCGACTTCCTTCAAGGAAAAATCCCCAGATTCGCTAAATATTTGCGCTTGCAAGACTACCTGTAATAATAAATCGCCAAGTTCCTCAGCGATCGCATTCCTATCTCCTTCCCTAATCGCATCCACAACTTCATATGCTTCTTCGATTACATAAGATGTCAGCGTTTCGGGTGTTTGTGCCAAATCCCAAGGACAACCACCATCCGGATTCCGCAATTTCGCTACCACATTAATCAAATTTTGTAAAGCCTCTAAAACTTCTATATTTTGATTTTCCATAGCCTGCATTTTTATATTACCCTTATAGAACGGGAGCAAAAACCCTTTGCAACTCTTATTCCTTTGTGCCCTTTGCGCCCTTTGTGGTTCTTTTTTTCATAATTGTGGGTAAGTCCTGCCCCCTTTTAACTGTCCGACTAGTTCGAGATGGTTTGCGCTTCTTAATTTTGCCACTTTTTTTGACACTCTTGAATAAACCGCTAACACCTTGCTTTTTGAAACGCTTGTAAGCCGAACCAGTCCAATCGCTGAGATAATGACTCATTGCACCAAATTCCAGCCCCAAAAACAAAGCGAGAAATTCCGACTTGTAGGATACAAAAGCATTTAATATTCCATCACCCAAAGTCTGCCAACTTAGGGCAACATTTCCGACTTTCTCAGCAATGACTAATAAAACAATCGCAATTACACTTACTATTATCGTAAAATAAATTATCCGTAAAGTTGTACCAATTACCGGACCGTGCGATAAAAACGACCGATGTCGCAGACTTTTTTGATACGGCAACCAAATCCACCGCAAAAAACCCCACCGTTGGTACTGTACAGAGTAAATATCCAAATCGGGTCCAAACATCAACCCACCCAACATAAAACCAGTGGCAACCAATAAGGTTAAGTTGCCGTTGCGGGTTTGCCAAAAGGTAATCGCAACGACGATTGGTAAAACCCACATAGTTATGCGGTCATGCGTCCGACCTGAAGGCATAATGCGATCGCTTTTAGTACGGGTACTGAGTAAGTGTATAGTATTGGAGCAACTATTTTACTAATAAAATTTCTTACTTAATAAGGGGCGGGGGAACCCCACCCCTACTTCCTAAATTTTTTTTCAAAAACACTAGCGCGATAGAAAAAAGTTTGCTATTATTAATTCTGGTGAGCAAAACGGACAGTTAGCTCAGTTGGTAGAGCTCCTGCCTTACAAGCAGGCTGTCACAGGTTCGAGTCCTGTACTGTCCATACATAAAAACCCGTCCTTCAAGGCTTTGTTGGACGGGGTTTGTTTTGGAAAGTCAAAACAAAATGCTTGATAATTACTTGAAACTAATTAGGTAAGCTTACACGTCCCAGATTAAGATAGATATTGCAGGTTTCAATCTATCCACCTAATAGCTTTATATCATCAATAAAAATATCTAATTTTACAGACTACAGGCAATTTACACTCAGTCTTCCCAGAATGAATATTATCAATACTATCAATGCGATACCATTCTCCTCCGGAGACGCTACGCGAACGAAGATGGTTGCCAAAGGCATCGCCTTAGATAGCATATTGTCGAGTCATAAGCTGGTTAGCAATCGTTTTTAATTTTTCTTTAAATTCTTTTGATAGTTTAGGTTTAGGGTAACCTTTAAAACGAGGTTCAATCTCTACCAAGCTTCTGTGAAATACTGTGCTAAGATACGAAACACATTGGTTTATAGCATTCTTCCAATGTTTCTGTTTTTTACCTTGAGGTTGCGCTAATTTGCTCGCATCAATATTCATTTGGTCAGCAATTAAGTCAAAGTTTTCCAACATAAAACTTTGAATTTCCTCTTGTTGCTTACGCACTACCTCTAACCTTCTTGCTTCTAGTTCCTCAGCAGCATCAATATCTGTTTGAATCGCTTTTAGTGCAGCCATTACTATTGGTTTATCTTTGATTCGGGCCAGGACTATCGGATAAATTTTAGAGTAGGTAAAATCGCATTCGGGGTGGATATCTTCGATTTGGCAGACTTCCGATTCCGTTAGTTCTTTCGCTAAAGTGCTACAAAACAAGTCATAGTTTTTAAAAACATTCTTAGCAATTGCATCGGTTTTATAAGATACTGAAATCAGTTGTAATAATTCACGATTACTGATAGTAAAAGTGTAAGTCTCTAAATAATCTTTTAAAGCTTGAAACTTAATATCTTTGTTAGCACTACGGGTTAAAGCTGTTTTTTTTCTACGTTCTAATTGTGCATCCAGCTTTGCTCTAATTTCAGCACAAACCTTATTAACTTCCTCTTTTTTCCAAAGCTTCATCGGTGCGGCACTTCGGTAATGACTGTTTCGTTTTAGCTCCGGTTCGCTTAAGTACTCGGCAATCATTTTGTCTGTAAAGCCTAAAGCTTTGACAGTCGTTTGGCAGTAGTATTCGTTCATAGTTCCCTCCTTAAGTTAATTGTATATTTTTGAATTAATACCTACTAATATCTTGCTTTTCGTATGCGATTATTTCAGCAGTAAAATCGATTGCTTGTCTATGACTGAACTTAACAAACAGATTGCAGAGACGAACCGCTTCGTTACAAACCTTTGTAGCGCCTTAGTTTTGGACTGGTTGAAGCGAGTCTGACCCACTGGGTTGAGAAGTCGTATACAACTGCGCGAAAAAGTTCCAACCAATGAAAGCTAAAAAGTGCTGAAAGCCGTATAAGAAAGCTTAATCTTCATGCATTGTATATTGCTCTCTACCTTATATATATTTTACCTAAAGAGGGGGTATGAACTATAAAAAGTCTGACAGGTTGAAACAAAATATTGATTAAGTCTACAATTTGCCGCTTGGTTGTAAGCTAATCGGTAAGCTTTACGTAAAAGCGCGGATGGTGAGACCAGCGCTGCTCCTGTATTCCAAGGTGTGGCGCTCCGTTGTAGCGCATCGAACCTAAAGGCTAAACTGTGCCATTCTACTGTCGCAACCGTAGATGGGATAACCGCACGCAAACGCTTTTAATAAAATGTCAAAGCTATTTGACATTTTTGATTATAATTAAGCTATATTGAGCTTTGCATGTGCAAGATATCAGTCAACCCAAAAAAGCGATTCCTACGGAAAGCTTCTCTTCTCCTGTCGGAGACGCTGCGCGAACGCTAACGCAGAAAATAATCAGCCATGAAAGACATTATTGCTGCCAACCTAATCCGCTACCGCAAAGGTCTGGGCTTGTCTCAAGAGCAACTTGCAGATCGAGCCGGGGTAACTCGCCAGAGCATTAACAACTACGAGAACGCCAAAACCTCACCAGACAGCAAAATTCTCTCTAAATTGGCTCGTGTTTTAGGCGTTACACTTGATGATTTACTACGCTCTCAAAGCGAAGGGCTACCCAATTTCCGGTTCCGCGCTCATGCATCCTTTGGCAATAACCCTCAGTTTGCAGCCCAAGTACTGCGAATGCTGCAAACCTACAATGCGCTAGAAAAAGCCGTTGGTTTACCATCCTACACACCAGAAAGCACACCTTGTCACCAAGTAAAAGGTAATGAAAAACGTATCCAGGGTATAGCTGCTCTTTTCCGTCACCGTCTGGGATTAGGAGAAGCACCTATTGTCAACCTGTTTCAATCTGTGGAAAAAATCGGCTTAAAAGTTATACGTCAGTCGATTCCAATAAAAGGTTTCTTTGCTCTAAGTGCTTATAGTGATGTTGAGGGTGCTTTTGTGTTGCTAAACACTCATGACATTACTATTGAACGTCAGTTGTTCGCTTTGGCACATGAAATGGGGCATCTTATTTTTCACCGAGTAGAGTATCAAGACAATCTCATCGAAGAAGGAACAAAAGAAGAGGAAGAAGCACGAGAGGAGGTTGCTGATTATTTCGCAGGCCATCTACTTGTTCCCCAAGCCGAATTTGAGCGGATGTATGCGCTTACCCAAGATATTGTCAAACTCAAACAGCATTTTCGAGTCAGCTACTTAGTAATTTTGCACCGTTTAGCAGAAATGGGAATCATTGATTTTGCTTTATGGAAAGACAAAACCTGTGAAATTTATAAAAAACTGCATGGCTCATCTCTAGAAGATTCAATGGAATTACCACTAGCACTTGAGCTAGAGGAATTTCCAGAGAATGAACGCTTTGTAGGACTAATTTGGAATGCCTTAAAGTTGGGCAAAATTTCGGAAATGAAGGCTGCCGAACTTCTAAATATAACGCTTGAGCAACTGAAGGTGTGTCGTCAAGAAATTGAGGTTTATGCTGTCTCGTAACGGAACAATTCTTGACGCAACTGCGCTGATTGATTTTTGTTGGTGAATGAGTGGGGGTGGTTACGGGAGTTACTAAACCAATGCTGGATGTACAAAGAAAAAGCTAAAGATTTCGATACCTACCCTGACGAATCTGTTTGGTACTTCTATACGATTTTTTGCCCTGATGAATTAGTACCTGAGCTAGAACAACATAGCCAGGAACTTAACCGAATTGCCCAAAAAATTAATGAAAAAGTTTTGGCGAGGTCAAAAAAGCTAAAGGTAATGAACTGGATTTACGACCAAAGTACTTTTCATGAGTGCGATCGATATTATCGAATTTATTTAGAAGAAGTTGTCTTACACACCAGAGGATTTGGAAAAAGTAAAGTTGGCTTTGGAATTGATAGAGGTAAATTGCAATGCGGAAGAAAAAATCAGCGATTCTTGAAGCCGTTCACGAAACGGCTACGGGACTGTACAGGGCTGGCGTGATGGATCGGGTTACATTGCGTGAATTCGACCGTCTGTGCTTGCCTCCGATTGAACCACTGGAACCCAAGCAAATTAAGGAAATCCGTGAATCATCCCGTGTTAGTCAGGCGGTGTTTGCTGCGGCTTTGAACATAAGTGTATCAACGGTACAAAAATGGGAAATCGGACAGAAGCGCCCCACAGGTACTGCGCTTAAGTTGCTACACCTAGTCCGGAAACAGGGGTTGGAGAGCATCATGATTTAAGGGGTGGTGTGGGTTTGCGGCAACTTGTTAAGAAAGCAGATGCCCAGTTTGCAGCGCACTTAGCCCAATTGGAAGGAAAACAGAAAAGGTAATAATGGGTATATCTTTAATACGATTAAGAATAGCTTACAGCCTTACAAGCCAATGTTATTCATTTACAACCCTGAATATTAAATAAATATTAAATTACTTTCATAGATAAAAGCCTATACTTGTTGAATAACTTTAGTTACAATAATGAATTAAGATAGGTAAATATTATATGAATTATTATTCCCAGATTTTTTGATCAACATTCCCTGCTGATAACCCCTCCCTCCCTCCTCCGTTCTACTAAGTATTAGTGTTTGATGACTTAGGGGTATGGCTCAACCTATTAATACCACCTCGCATCTGTTCGTAGACACCTTGAGTTGGTGCAAGCCAAACTTTACCCGTACCTCGGAAGGTTTGTAATAGTCCTTCACCACTGGTCAAAGTTCCAAAAATACTCTTTGCCGATTTCTCAACGGTAAACTCAATTCTACCAGTTCGCATTAAGGCAAAGTTACCATCAACCTTGAGGGTTTCATTGTTGAGATGGACGCAATGTACCTCCGTTGCTGGGACAGGCAATTCAAATATACAAATTCCTGTATCCCGAATTTTAGTTTGGAAGAGTCCTTCCCCACCAAGCAAAGCTGATGAAACGTTCTTTTGCATCGCTACACCAACATCAAGCGAACCTTCCCCGCACAAAAATAAGCCTTTATCTGCAATAATTTCTTCATTGTTGAGATAGTAAACCATGAAATGGCTGAATGAAGGTTCGAGATAGATGCTTCCCGTTCCGCGATAGCGAGGAATAAATGCCGACTCATTCGTAATAAACTTGTTGAGCATCGCTTTCCCAAGTCCAGCCATTCCACCAGCTTTATTCTCAACTTGAATTTGTCCGTGCATATATTGCAATGCACCTGCTTCGATTTGTGCTTCTCCATCTTGGAGGGTAATTTTGACTTGCTTTAGCTGCATTCCAACTTGGTTGGAATAGTAGATAGCTTGTGCCGTTTGCGGGTCATTTACACCCGATAATGTTTTGTAGCCGAGAATTTCGACTTTGAAGTTATCGGAAGAAACGCAGTCGAGTACTTGTAGTCTTGGACTGGTGTTGCGATTAATCGGTTCGATGAAGCCTCTGTCCCCTGGATTTACCACAGCAGTTTTCCTCAGTCACGTTTGTACGTTGTGCTACTAGTTTAGTCAAAGTAGTGAGGACACGGAGCAAGATAAAGTTTTTGTAGGTTTGGTGGAGCGCTTCTCATAATCCAACTTTATCAAGAATGAATACGCTATCGTTATGCGATCGCTTCAGTCCTAAAGTGTTGGGTTACGCTTCGCTTCACCCAACAATAGCCTAAATAGGATTAACTATATAAAATGGAGGTTAGCGGACTCGAACCGCTGACATCCTGCTTGCAAAGCAGGCGCTCTACCAACTGAGCTAAACCCCCGTAACAATCTAGTATTTCAAGTTCAAAATTAACTATTTGGATTTTATCCCTTTGGATTTTCTATTTAATTTTGTTATCTTGATACTCGATTAGACTATATCATAACTTATTGCGTTCGATTCCGAAAGAGGTAAAACAAAAAATGATGGTAGTTGCCACATTCTATAAATTTACCAAGCTGTCCGATTTTGCCGAGATGCAAAACCCTCTGCTGTCGTTTTGCGAAGTCCAAGGTGTGAAAGGAACGATTTTGCTCGCTTTGGAAGGGATTAATGGTACAATTGCTGGTTCGCGTCAAGCTATCGACTCAGTTTTAGCTTACTTACGTTCCGATTCTCGTCTTGCTGATTTAGAACATAAGGAATCATTTGCACAACAACCACCGTTTGAACGGATGAAGGTGCGGTTAAAGAAGGAAATTGTCACTTTGGGTTTACCCATTAACCCGGAGCAGCTAGTTGGTACTTATGTAAGTCCAAAAGACTGGAATGCTCTAGCATCTGACCCAGATGTAATTATAATTGATACTCGCAACGATTACGAAGTCTCTTGCGGCTCTTTCAAAGGTGCTATCAACCCAGAAACTCACTCTTTCCGAGAGTTCCCCGAATACGTGCAAAAAAATCTCGACCCCAAAAAGCACAAAAAGGTAGCAATGTTTTGTACTGGGGGGATTCGTTGCGAAAAAGCTTCTGCTTACATGATGAAGCAAGGTTTCCAAGAGGTGTACCATCTTCAGGGTGGTATTTTGAAATATTTAGAAGAAGTCCCAGAAGCAGAAAGTCTTTGGCAAGGTGAATGTTTTGTTTTTGACGAACGTATCGCAGTTCAACATGGGTTGTCACCAGGAACCTACGATAAGTGTGTCGGTTGCGGACATCCGATTAATGAGGAAGATAAACTTTCCCCACTTTACGAAGCAGGTATTTGTTGTCCTTATTGTTTCCATAGCTTAACTCCAGAAAAACGCGATCGCATGGAAGCGAAAATTAGAAATAAGGGAGTAGGGAATAGGGAGTAGGGAAAAATCAAAGGGGAAGGGAAAAGGGAGAAGAAATATTTTTAATTCTTGGTTCCTAACAACTGACAACTAACTTTTTACTTTCATCGCCAATGTCAACCCATCGGCAATTGGTACTACACTAAGATTAACTCGCATATCTTGGTGTAATTTTTCATTCAAGGCTCGAATTTTGTTGGTACGATTGTCCTGCACTTCACTTTCAGCAACTCGTCCCGACCAAAGGACATTATCTATTGCAATTAAACCACCCGGACGCACTAGCTGCAAACAGCGTTCGTAATAATCGTCATAAGTGCTTTTATCTGCGTCAATAAAGGCAAAATCAAAGCTTTCGGTTTCCCCATCAGCAATTAACTTGTCGAGAGTTTCCAATGCAGGGGCAATTCGCAAATCGATTTTATGGGCAATTCCGGCTTTTTCCCAATAGCGACGGGCAATTTGTGTATACTCGTCGCTGACATCGCAGGCAATTATTCTACCATCCCCTGGTAGCGCCAGTGCGATCGCCAGCGAACTATAACCAGTAAAAACACCTACTTCTAATGTTTTTTTTGCATCCATTAGCTGCACGAGTAAAGACATAAATTGTCCTTGCTCGGGTGCTATTTGCATCCTTGCCATCGGGTGTTGCGCTGTTTCTTCCCGCAGTTGCGTTAATATTTCCGGTTCTCGTACTGATACCGACAGTAAGTAGTCGCGGAGATTTTTACTGATTCCAATTGTTTGATTTGCCATGTTTTTTAAATTTGCGGTTCGGGATGCACAAAAGGGAAATATTGTGTTGATTTTCTCCTGTAGAATCGGAAATTGTTGTTAGAAGCGATCGCTTGTTGGAAAATCCTGTGTTTTTACTGAAATTAAATAACTCTATACGTGCATTTTACTAGCTTTCTTGGGGACAGTTAGCCAATAAATCAATAAATTATCATGATTTTTGCAAAATACCTTAACAATTTTGTCCGGAAAAAAAGTTATCACTGAAAGCGTAGTCATAACTAAAAAAAGAGAAACGAAAAATATGAACTTTAAAAAAGCTTTTGTATCGTTTTTTGCAGTGGTATCTGTACTAATTCCAACCGTTGCAATGGCAGATTCAACGGTTAGCAGCGGTTCTGGTGGTAGATACAGCTATGAACTCTGGCAAAATACAGATAATGAATATTACTTAAAAGTCTGGAACCGCGATTCTTCTACTCAAGAATCACCTACACATGTTAGCCGTGATTTCAAATCCAGTCGAGAAGCACTCGACCATTTTGATTGTGTTTACGCTGAAAAACTTTTACCCGTTTGTCCTCGCTAATATTTAGTTTTTTATCAATAGACATCAGAAACTCGATATCTTGGAGATACCTGGTTTCTGATTTAATGCAATTCTGTCCCATCTTTACGAAGTAAGTATCTATCGCTAATTAGCTTTAATACTACTCGTCCAACTTCTGGATTTGTTCGTTCTCGTATCGGTTGAATTATTACTCCTTCCATCATGCAACTTGAGTTGACGACGCTATCAGCATTGTTAAATTGCGAAACCGCTTCCCAACTATAAGCACCTTGGTAAAGTATCGGTACTCGTGTCAGCGAAAAATCTTTGCAAAATTCGATAAAGTCGTTGTAGTTGAGGAATTCATGACCGCAACGAACGGCAAATATAGCAACACCTATTTTACCATTTGTCAAGCCATATTTTATATCTTGTACGCCGTATATTTCGCCAAATACCTGGGTATTCGATGGCAGTTTTTGTAAGGAAGGATTTTCGTGATAAGCGCGAATGTAAACTAAGTTTTGATTAACTTCACTATTCTGCCAAAAATAGTTGTGACTGCCAATTTTAGTTACACCTTCAGCATCAACTAAAACTGTGAAGTTAGTACCGTGTATTTTTTCAGTAACGATAATTTCTTCACCTTCAACAAGTACGTCTTTGTAGCGTTTGATGTTTTCGGGACTGGGAAATTTATAATGTCCAATCTGACTTTCCATTTTCCCCTTCATTGCTCTGGGTATTGGATATTCATATTTAGTGACACCAAAATATTCGGTACAGTCATCTCCAACTTTCCACTTCGTATTTTCAGGAACAGGAATTAGTAAACCCTCGGAAAAAATTCCCCGTAACTTTGCCGCACGTAGCTTTTTACTGTAATAGTTACGAATCCCAAATTCATCAAGATATTCATCGGGAATTACGCTGTCAATGGGAAAATAATAGGCTAAATCCCCAAGTTGAAAATTGCCTTTTGCGGTAATTACTTGATATCCCATTCCTTCAAATGATGCAATATCAAGTCTATCGGCATTTGGATGCGATATAATTTGATTTATTTTTACAACTTCGACTTTAAAAATACTCATATTATTTTAGATTTGAAGTATTTTAATATAGAAAGGATAAATAGTTTACGATATCGAATCTGCGTCTTTCAAGTCTTTGGGTAGGTTGGTAGGTTTTTCATATACGACATGATATACCCAACACAAATTAAGCACTTTTAAGAGATGCTGTCAGGTTACTTGCAGTTGATTCTTTGTCGTAGTCAGTTACGTGCGCGTCAATTTACTTTTGAATTACACTGTAATACATTTATATTACAAAATGAGATAAGTGTCAAGGGTTGCAATTTTTATTGAAGAGTAATTTAGCAAGAATAAGTCCTACCCGGAAACCATACTCCAGTAATCGTCGTCGAAAATATTGAGTGAAGCGACGCAGGTAAGATGAAGCGTCAAAAATCTGACTGTAAAGCAAATGGGGAAACAGAAACCCCATCCGTCTAAGCGGTTGGGTAGTTCACTATAGTAGTGATTAGTGCTTTTATTTTGCTTGTATAACCTCTTATGCGTTTTCTGTCTAAATCTCGCCCATTTATATTATTTGGGTTAATATTCAGTCTTGTATTTAGTGGGGTGCTAGCTTCTGGTGATTTCACCAGTGCTGCAACGACTACTCCAACACCTGTGCTGGGTGCAACGCTGACAGCTGGGGTACGAAAAACCGTCTTAAATAACGGTTTAACAGTACTTACCAAAGAAGTTCATACTGCACCCGTTGTCAGCGTCCAAGTTTGGTACAAAGTTGGTTCGCGCAACGAAAAAGCAGGCGAAAATGGGATTTCTCACCAACTCGAACATTTGATGTTTAAAGGTACTACAGCACGTCCGGTACAATTTGGACGACTGTTTAGTGCTTTGGGAAGTCAGTTTAATGCTTTTACTAGTTACGACCAAACAGCTTATTATGGAACGGTGCAGCGTGATAAACTCCAAGCGCTGTTGACGTTAGAAGCTGACCGTATGCAAGGTTCTGTAATTAATACAGACAATTTGACCAGTGAAAAGCGTGTTGTTATTTCCGAGCTACAAGGGTATGAAAACTCACCTGGATACCGCTTAAACCGGGCAGTAATGCGGTCGGCATTTCCCAATCGACAGTATGGTTTGCCTGTAGGTGGGACTAAATCGGACGTAGAGAAATTTACGGTTCAGCAGGTGCAGAATTATTACCAACGATATTACAGTCCCGATAATGCGACTTTAATTGTCACCGGAGATTTTGCTACCGAACCTGTTTTAAAAGTAGTTCAAGAAACCTTTGGGAAAGTGCCGAAACGGGCAAAAGTAGGACAAGTCGGGCAAGGGGGACAAAAAGAGCAAGCTAATAAAATTACTCCCCCCCCTTCTTCCACTTCCCCCACTCCCTTGTCTACAACAAACGCTAAAACTCCTATTGTCCTAAAGGAACCGGGAAGTGCAGCATTGTTACAAGTTGTGTACCCGCTGCCAAATTTGGTTAACCCTGATGTACCAGCAATTGATGTGATGGATGCGGTATTGACTGGGGGACGGAGTTCGAGGTTGTATCAAGCTTTGGTGGAAACTGGTTTGGCAAGCTCGGTTAGTGCAAGTCCAGCAGAATTGATTGAATCTGGTTGGTACGAGATTAATGTCACTGCTGCACCAGGTAAAGAACTAACGACTATTGCCGATGTTTTGCAGAAGTCGCTGGTGGAAATTCAACAAAAACCCGTGACTGCTGACGAGTTAAATCGGGCAAAGACGTTATTGCAATCTTCGTTTATTTTGGGCAATCAAGATATTACCAGTCAAGCGACGCAGTTAGGTTACAACCAACTTGTTGCAGGTGATTATCGCTTTGCTGAAAAATATTTAGCAGGAGTTGCGAAGGTTTCGGCAACCGAAGTACAGCGTGCGGCAAAAACTTACATCAAACCAAATCTACAAACGATTGGTTTCTTTGAACCGACCCAACCTGACGGTAAACCGGGAACTTCTAGCGGTGGTGAGGGACGTACCAGCGAAAACTTTAGTCCTGGTAAACCTGTAGACCCTGCGGAACTAGCAAAATATTTACCTGCATCGACCAGTGCGACTGCTTCTAGCAATCAAGTGCTTCCGGAAGTCGTGACTTTGAAGAATGGAATGCGAGTTTTGTTATTGCGCGATCGCAGTGTTCCCAGTATCAACATTAGCGGACAAATCGACGCGGGTACAATATTCGATACCCAGAATAAAGCTGGTGTGGCAAACTTGGTCGCTAGCAATTTGATGAATGGCACCAAAACGCAAAATGCGTTAACTTTGGCACGAACTCTCGAAGATAAAGGTGCGGCTTTAGGCTTTAGTGCGAGCCGTGAAGGTGTAGCTATAGGCGGTCAAGGGCTATCTGCAAATTTACCTATATTAGTGAAAACACTAGCTGACGTAGTACAAAATGCAACTTTTCCTGCCGAGCAGTTGGAATTGAGCCGTCAGCGGTCGTTACTCGGATTGAAAGCACAGCTTGATGACCCGCGCAGTTTGGGTCGAAGGGTATTCCAGCAAGCAATTTATCCGGAAAATCATCCGTTCCACATCTTCCCCACCGAAGCAAGTTTGCAGGGTATTAGTCGTGAGGATTTGGCAACTTTCTACAAGCAGCATTACCGGCCCGATACAACGACAATTGCCTTTGTGGGAGACTTTGACCCCAATCAAGTCAAAACCTTATTGAATCAAGCTTTTGGCAATTGGCAAGCACAAGGCAAACCCCCGACTGTGAATATTGCCCCTGTAGCATTACCAACAACTACAACTCGATTAAACCCCGTAATTCCCGGTAAAGCCGAAGCCGTTACATATATCGGATATAACGGTATATCGCGCAAAGACCCGCGTTACTACGCAGTGACGGTACTTAATCAGATATTGGGTGGCGATACATTGTCATCGCGGTTAGGTACGGAGGTACGCGATCGCCAAGGTTTGACTTACGGTATCTACAGTGCATTTGCAGCAGGTATCAATCCGGGACCATTCTTGATTCAAATGCAAACCGCACCAGGGGATGCACAAAAAGCAATTACGAGTGCTGTTGCATTACTCAAGCAGGTACGCGACCAGGGTATCACGGAAGCGGAACTCAATAACGCCAAACGTTCAATTACTAGTAGCTACCCGGTTGAATTGGTAAATCCCAGCGATATTGCCAGTATTATACTCAGCAATGCAACTTACGGATTATCACCTGCTGAACTGCGCGAATTTCCGAAGCGCATCGATGCTGTGACGATGACGCAGGTGCAACAAGTGATTCAGGAGTTGATTCAACCCGATAAGTTAGTGATTGTAACTGCGGGACCTGGGGAGACTGCACAAAAAGGTAATTAATCATTAATTGCGGTTGTAGGGGCGGGGTTTCCCCGCCCTTGCGCGATCGCTATGCTCAGGTAGCATGTTTTGAGAATGAGGAGCAAAGTTCATTATTTGACCAGGGAATTCCGGCGAAAAAATCCCTACCTACCTCCAAAATTTTGATAATCTCTTCAATTCGCTCTTTTGAATCTGTTGTAGGAGAGGTTATCTCACGTAGATGTTCGATATATTCGTTCCAATCAACTTCTACTGCATTAGCTCCTTTCTCAAAACTTTTAGTTGTGTCTTGCCAGAATTGATCAATTCCTTCTAAGAACTTCTCATGTACACGTTGTTCTTCAAAATATTTAACGGTCTGTTTCGCTAAACGCTTCTCCCAAGACTCGCCAAATAAGCTTCCCAGGGCAAAAGCTAATGCAGCAGCTAGACCTACCGCAAGCACAATAGGACCACCAATAGCAGCTACAAAAGCAATTACCGTCGCAGTGCCACCGAGACTGATACCAAGTGCTGACAAAAGGCTAACTAGCTTGGCAACTAAAATATAACCACCCAAATTTCCTAACGCTGCTGCCCAAGCAGACAAAGCTCCGATACTGGTTAAACCTGCTAGCCCGCCGATAAAAGACCCTTGAGCATCCCAGGGAATCTGGATAGATATATCTAGATTTGGGAGTTTAAGTAAAGCCTCTTGGTACGATCCAAGGAAAGCTTCAATCTCAGGTGTTAATTTTTCTGAATTGGCTTTAATGAGACTTTCCGTTTCGTTTTGAAGTTGTTCCAAAAGATAACCACTAAGATATTCCTTCGCATCTTTTTTGTTACTGTACTTGTTTCGGATTGTCTGTTCTACTGCATCGACATTTAAGAGTTTTTCTGTATATTTCAGAAAGAAAACTTTAGTGTCTTTTTTTAACTCATCAATGCGCTCCTCTACCTTATTACGTTTATACTGAGTTTCTTTTTGACGAGCAGACTCGTTCTCTTCGATTACTTGTAATTGCGCTCGCCCTAAATCTATATCAGCAAGAGTTTTTTGGTACGCTTCAATCTGGCTAGCATACTTATTTGGGTTATCTTCCTTTATTGCTTGAAGTTCCCTCTCAACACGACAGATACGTGCTTGAGGTAGAAATTCTTGTAGTGTTTTACTCAAATCATCAAATAGTCGTTGACATCTATCATGTCTTTCTGACCAAAAGGTGAAAAACCTTGCTTTAAAATCTTCTTCGGTAATAGATCGATTTATCTGTACCCTACGCTCTTTGAGTGCGGATTCATTTAATTGATTGTAAAGGCGTTTTGAGGCTTTATCTGGAATTTCTTGAAGCTGATGGTCAGAGATGCTTGGATCGGCATGAGTTGCTATGATGAAGAAATTACCCAGTGTTGGAAAATTATCGCATTCATTTTCTGGGAAAGGAAGTAAACGCACTAAGCCACCGAGGCGCATCATGTCTTGACCATTAATGTGACCTTTGGCTGGCGAAGCATACAGCAGTACATCGGCGATCTGTGCTGCGCTATTAGCCTTCTCAACATCCTTTGAAACCTCATCCGGTTGATCTGAGTAACCAGGGAGGTCTATTAAATTACAAGCTTGTAGCAGAGGGGAATTCATATAAACTACAGCTGCGTGGGCAGCTATATCCTCATTAGTGCCATGTACACCATATTTTGGCAAAATGTCGAAGTGTCCTGCTTGTAAGCAATACTGCTCGCAACGTTCTTTGTCATCGAGAAGTAACAAGTCAATTACTTGCTTACCCTTTTCATCTTTCAGCCAAAAGCCCTCCTCAAAAATCGATACATTTTCTTTAAACCATTTAGGACGATCTTCAATATGGCGAATAAACGTAATGACTCGTGTTGCAGGCTGATAGCCAACTGGTAAGTTTTTGCTGCCCAGGAGAGCATTAGCCATATGTGACTTGCCAGCGTCAAATCCTCCAGTCAATACTACATTTGGCTTTTGTTTATAACGTTTTAGTTGCTGTTTGAGATCGTCTGGAGTAGCTAACTTAGTTGGTAGGTTTAATGTGTCTACAGAAGGAGCTGTATCAATATACTGATTTAGTAAATTTAGTCTGCGATACAGTTCTACGTATGGAGTCCCTGGATCAATTCCTCTAAGTAATGGTGTTGGTGCTGACATAGCACTAGCAAGGTCAACCCCAAATATTTGCAGCCATTTTACTAAAAGCCCCATTGGAACTGTGTCAGGAGCCTGCTCATAAATATCAACTTCTCCGTTGGAGATGCCTAGTATATGAGCCAACTGCACTTGACCCATACCTGCCCTCTGACGATATTGCCGCAAATCAATATTCATTGGTGTATCTCAAATGTATCAATAATATTACTTATTTATTTTTAGTAAATAAAAATACCAATTGCGAGTCGAGATTACCGTCTTTTTAATTGGAGTTAAGGAACGATGTTACCGAAGTAATAAGCAATCCACTCTAAAATCCATCCCGCTTTATATCAAGTTTGGATGATTGCTTATAATAAAATGCGCGTTTTCTAGTTTCGTAGGTTGGGTAAAGCGATAAACCGTGACAGTACGAGAAGCGCGATCGCGTAACCCAACAAGAATGTTAGGTTCCACTGAGTCCCAAGGGGACACGCTACGCGAACGGATGCTGCTGGCGAAATATATTTTAATACTCCAAACCCCTCTTTTTACGTAGGTTGGGGAGCCACTGCGTTGCGGGGGTTCCCCCCGTTATAGCATGTGGCGTTGGAATGAAATGGAACCCAATGTTTTTAAGACCATTAATTTCCCGACGTTTTAAATGTTACGTAATGTTTTACCAACAGCATCCGCGACGCAAAACCCAGCTTGCATTTGATCTTGATGAATAACAATAATACCTGAATCATCGAAGGAATAAATAACGCGATAATCTCCGATTCTCAGTTTATAAAAACTATTCAAGTTAGCGCTTAAAGGTTGAGGAGTTAGCAACTCAAAATTCTCTACCAACCAATTTATTTTCTTAACCACCCGAACTCGAACAACTTGAGTCAGTTTTTCTAAGTCAACTATAGCTTCCGCCGTAAACTCAAGTTGATAGCTCATAGAGAATTTAAGCCTAATCGCTTGTAAGCTTCTTCAGCAGAAATACCCCTCTCTCCTGCTTGGATTCGATGAAGCGATTTTACCAACTTTTGCTTTACTTCTTCTCTTACTTCTAAACCTTCATCTGGGTCTACAAAAAATTCCTCTAAAGTTTCTTGAACGGTTTCCCGGATTAATGTTTTAAATTCATCTAATGTCATATCACTTATTTGCATCGCCGTTCCTCGCTTTTGTCGTTGCTAATGTTGAGTTTAGCTTGTTTATGATGCTCCCTAATATAAAGAACTATAGTAAATTATAGTTAAATTTTAGTTGCTAGTTAACTATCTTTATATCAAATCTTTGTTTGTAAGCAGCAGTTTTCTTACCCGACAGCAAAATCGGTGTATTGACGCATCTTAGGGGGGTCAATTCCCAAAACAATATCTTGCTTGGATACACCAAGTTCAACCAATTTATTAGCGATACCAACTTCGGTTCCATCCTGCTGAACCCAGATTTTCCCATCAATAATGTCAACATGCAAAACAACACCGTAAACTCGTTTTGAATCGCGCCAGCCAACGTATACTAACTGGTAGCGATCGCGTTCGGTATCAAAAATAATTTCAGCTTGGATGCGATTATCCACTCACCAGCTTTGCATGTTCGGTTAGCAGTTGTTGGATGTATCTTCGATATTCATTAATGGCAGCCATTGTTTAATTTCCTCCCCATCAATATCGTAGATCAAAATATAAAGTTGGTTTTGCTCAACAAGCTCTTGAATAAAAGGACTTATAAAAAACCGTTCGTAAATATCGCTTGAAACTGCAAGGTATAAAATACGGTTCGATTCTTGCAAGCGCAATGCAGCACGATAAGCGGTCTTCCTGTCCCAATGCTTTGTAAAATTCTGTAATCTTAGATGGACCCAGAAAGCTTTTAATTTCTACAGCAATTTTTATACCTTGTCGTTCAGCAGCGATAAATTTTTCTGCACCAAGGTCAATTGCAAGGTCGAATGAACCAGCTTGCAAGGGATAAGGGTCATGAGTAATCAGCCAGCCATTTTTTTGGAGAGCAGTTTTGACAACAACATGAAAAATATCTTTGGCAGACACAGCTTTTCTATGGCAATAACTTTTACAATCTCATAGATAGCGCAATTCGGAGTAAAAATATGAGCAAAAGCTATTTAATACTACTTCTTCGCACGCTTTGCCTGGGAAACTGTAAGCTTTGATTCAATTTGCCCGATTGCAGCTTGCCAAACCTCGTATCCATTCAAACTAAGGTGCAAACCATCTGTCGTTAAATCTTGCCGCAAATTTCCTTGAGAATCCGCAAACCAATTATGGATATTCAAATAATTTGCCCCTTCTTCCTTAGCAATTACCCCAAGAGAAAGGTTTATTTTGCGAATGCGGTTATTGGAAACAGTCGGTAAACGTGTCGGTAAAATCGATTGCACAATGATTTGTGTTAGCGGATGGTCTTCACGTAAGCGGCGAACTATACGACGGTGATTGCGTAAAATTGTCTCATCCGACGCACCCTGTCGTAAATCGTTGATTCCAGCCATCACGTAAATTACATCAGGTCGCGTTTTAGAAAAAGCCGATAATCTTCTTAAAACTCCCGTCGAAGTATCTCCAGATATTCCTTGATTTAACCACAATTTCCCAGAGGGTAACTTCTCCTTGGGAAACCACATGCTCAAAGAATCACCCACCATAATACTAAGATGATTCGTACCTTGCCCGTCAGCCATCGCCCGCGCTTCTAGAAGTAGGAGTCCTTTCCAATCTTGATAGGAAAGCTTTGACTTACTTCCCGAAAATTGCGATCGCGTCCTCTCATCTGCCAACCGCGTATAAATTTGCCCCAACCGCAAAGCTGTTAACCGCTGGTAAAAAAGCTGCTTTCCTGATAGCGGTTGTCGGTCAATTTCAGGCTGTGTATTATTTAGCTGTGTGTTGTTAAGAAAAGGTGGTGATGTTCTAACAGTTTGTTGATTGCTAAATTCGGGGGCCGAATTTTCTGGGGAAGCAATCGGTGAAGGACTTACTTCAGGTATTGGTAACTGTGCTTGTTGCGAACTAACTTTGACATCCCACGGTATCTGAAAAACTTCCGATTCAACAATCGATAACTGAGGTAAAGCCGATGTTGGTACTGCCAATCCTGTCAACACCCCCGCTGCCAACAGATACACATCCTTCATTGCTTTACCTCTCCTCTAAAATTCACTTCTGTTCTTATCACCCGCAACCGTCCGTTTTCAGGAAATTTTTTCGATTGCTAATTTATTATTGTTATTTACACCGCCTTCAAATGTAAAGCTTGCCAACTACGATACTTTTCACAAACTCTTTATAAAACCCTTGACATTGCGAACAGTTTGTGTGAATTGTCGTCAAGCATCATCGGATAATGCGGATCTAATCAAGATTAGCACTTTCCGCTACTCAATCAAATCATCATCCGAAAAACTTTGCTATAGTATGCCCTCCGTACCTTCCGTAGTTAATTCCCCTACCTCATCCTCAAAGCGGTAACGACTACCAATTATATAATCTTCATTTATTTCCAAAGCTATCCATCTTCGTTGTAAAGTTTCTGCGACAAAACCCGTAGTATTAGAACCAGCAAAAGGGTCTAATACTACATCACCAACATCCGTCAAAAATTTAACAAAGAACTCCGCAAATCCTTGGGGAAAACGCGCTGGATGCGGCTTAATCCCAGTTTGTTTGCAGCGTTTAAAATATGCAGTATTCGACTCAGTATTAGCAATCTCCAGTAAATTCGGCGGAATCGCGCCTTGATTATCTTTCTGGAATTTATCTGAAATATCATGCCCGCTCGGTCGTAGTTTTGCCTTATACCCATTCTTAAGTAAATGCTTCATACTCTCACTGTATGGCTTTAAAACTTTGCGATTATCAGCTTTAGGATTAGGCGTTTTTGATAACCACCATACAGTATTTACCGAATCCTTAACGCGGATTCTTCTAATAGTTACCCACTCTGCTGGTGTTGGCAATCGCGCCGGATTATAATGGTAAAATTCTTGTGCCAAATAAAACCCAACTTCTTTACAAAGTCTCACCAAAAGCTCGTATTGATAAATACTACGTACAGGATTTCCTGGTAGGTAAGCACCGCCCAAATCTAATATGAAAGAACCATCTTCAGTGAGAACCCGTTTAAATTCACTAGCAAAAGGTAGAAACCATTCAATGTACTTTTCTGCACATTCATTACCATATTCTTTTTTGCGTGTTAGTGCAAAGGGTGGTGAAGTGAGGATTAAATTAATACTGTTATCGTCAATTAATTTAATTAGCTCAATACTGTCACCCAAATAGATTGCACCGAGAGTTTGGGTGTAGTAAGGATTCAGATTGGTTGCAGATTGTTGTGGTTTTGGTTCAATGTTCAAGATGTATAAATGGTGGCAAGATTACCTCGGTGATATAGTTATATCGCGGTTTGGTGAGTACGTGGAAGTAAAACCTGTAAATATATTGCCTTTTGCTTTAAACTTATAATTTTACAGAACAGGTGGACGCGCTAAATTTTTTATCGCTTATCCATTGAAGGCTTAATGACAATGATTGCAGAATTTGATCGAGTCATTTTCACAACTGATATTCCTAATTGCGGCTTGGAAAGTGGCGATATAGGTACAGTTATTTTAGTACATCAAGGTCGCAAAGGATATGAAGTAGAATTTGTCACTTTGAATGGGGAAACGGTAGCGGTTATTTCGCTATTTTCTAAACAAGTGCGTTCTACTAGTAGTAGGTAAATTGCTCATGCTCGGATAATCGGCTAGTAGTAAGTTACAAGATTTGAAACGCTTGACAAATAACCGTATTTAAAATTTGAATATAGTTTGCTGTTAATTTCCCAATACGTCGATTAATTAATCTTTGTTCAACTGTAGCAACTCTAGTTACCCTAACTTTAGAAGCAACTTTTAATCCAGTACTTGCAAAATCTGAGTCGGAAGGTTCCAAAAAAAATTCTTCAAAACTTAAATTATTGGTATTTTGGGATGAAATAAAACACAGGGTAACATCATTTCCTACTGTATCTACCCATAGCACTACAGCAGGACGAACTTTTGCTGCACTCAAGTCAGTAAATGGGAATGGAACCAAGACTATATCTCCTTTTTGTAGAGACATCACACAGGCTCTCCATCTTCAAGTGTGTATAAATCAGGTTCATCATGAAGAAAGTTCAAGCTTCCACTTTTTTGTGTTAATTCCATGATGTCATGAGTTGATGGGTAGGAAGCGTCAAAAAATAGTTGTTGCTGTAATAACGAGCGCTCATCTTCAGGTAGAGATAGGATAAGCTGTATTAATGACTCAACCAGTTTAGTGTTCATATATTTGTTAGTAAAACTTATTTTACATAAATTCTAGGTCGATAAAAGCAATGCAAAATATAACATTACTTCTAATAGCTTACCTTTGATGACTAAGGTTGGGACGGTTTACTACTTCTTCGCTCGATACAAGGTTGGGTGTAACGTTCGCGTTACCTAACGTAAATGCTAACGATGTTGGGTTCCGCTTGGCTACCCTACTGGAATTGAAGTTCCAAGGGGACATGTTACCTTGAAGGCTAACACCCAACCTACCATTACTCTTAACTGCGTACAGGATTTTCTGCCAAGTAAACACTGCCGAAATCTAATCTAAAAGAGCTTACAGCTTTGCGTCGTACTGCCATACTTCTTCATCTAACCCAAACCAATCTTCAGAGAGATTGCGATCGCGTTCGGCATGACGAACTGCACCTTCCTTTAATAGCTGCCGTAATTGCTGTTTTTGCTTTTGGGCAATAAAATAATGGATTGCTTCATCTATAAAGCTACTGACAAAAAATACCTAAAATATTAATTATTTAAAAATTGTTTTAGAGGATATTTTAAAAGTCCAACATCGGTATATTTTGTCAACCAAAGGCTTCATAATAATGTCGCTAACGCACCTAATGCTTAATAATGGTGCGTTACGCTATCGCTAACGCACCCTACTACCTAATTTTTTCAAAAATCAAATACGGCTATATTTATAATCCACATTATAAATATGTAGTATTATAACGTTGAATTTTGTAAACACAACCATGTTTTAGGTTCTGCTTTGTTTGTAAGCTCTTAACCAAGTAGAAACATCTCTTAAGTATATTTTACTTTTAAATTAGTATTGATTTAACTACTATCTGTACTTAAACAACATCCTATCTCAAGCTCAAATAAAACCTAGTAATTTAAAACACAACAAAAAATCCCCCACCTTACGGCAGGGGATTTTATTACCTAACAATTAGCAAGATTTATCAACCAAACTTACTAGCCGTCGAGGCTATCAAGAACGCTCCGTAGGTCAAGATATAGCCAACAGTGAAGTGAGCTAAACCAACCAAACGACCTTGAACGATGGACATAGCAACGGGCTTGTCTTTCCAACGAACTAAGTTCGCAAGAGGTGTGCGCTCGTGTGCCCAAACTAATGTCTCAATCAACTCTTGCCAATAACCGCGCCAAGAGATGAGGAACATGAAACCAGTTGCCCAAACAAGGTGTCCGAATAAGAACATCCAAGCCCAAACAGATAGGTTGTTCATACCGTATGGGTTGTAACCGTTAATTAACTGTGCGGAGTTAGCCCACAGATAATCGCGGAACCAGCCCATTAGGTAAGTTGAGTTTTCGTTGAACTGAGCAACGTTACCTTGCCAAATACCTAAATGCTTCCAGTGCCAGTAGAATGTTACCCAACCTACTGTGTTCAATGACCAAAATAGAGCTAGGTAGAACGAGTCCCAACCGGAAATATCACAAGTACCGCCACGTCCGGGACCGTCGCAAGGGAATGCATAACCGAAGTCCTTTTTATCGGGCATCAGCTTAGAACCACGGGCATCCAAAGCACCTTTGACCAGAATCAAAACGGTGGTGTGGATAGCCAACGCGAAGGCGTGGTGTACTAAGAAGTCGCCAGGACCGATGGTTAAGAACAGCGAGTTAGTGCCGTTGTTGATTGCATCTAACCAATTAGGCAACCAAACGTTTGCGTAATTGGGGTAAGCGGTGTAAGCGATACTGTCGGGGTTAGACAACAGTACGTCCATACCGTATAAAGCTTTACCTTGAGCAGCTTGGATGAACTGTGCGAACACAGGCTCAATCAAGATTTGCTTCTCAGGAGTACCGAAAGCAACAACTACGTCGTTGTGTACGTACAAGCTTAAAGTGTGGAAGCCTAAGAAAAGGGATACCCAGCTTAAGTGCGAGATAATCGCTTCTTTGTGCTTCAGCACGCGGTCGAGTACGTTGCCTTTGTTTTGTTCGGGGTCGTAGTCACGTACCCAGAAAATAGCGGCGTGAGCGAAAGCACCAGTCATCAAGAATACTGCTATGTACTGGTGGTGGGTGTACAGTGCTGCCTGTGTGGTGTAGTCCTTAGCCATAAAAGCATAAGGAGGCAGTGCGTACATGTGCTGCGCTACTAAGGAGGTAATTGTACCAAGAGCCGCAAGAGCTAAGGACAATTGGAAGTGCAGCGAGTTGTTGAGGGTGTCGTACAAACCTTGGTGAGGTAGGTTAAATTGACCCTCGGTTTTGGTACCAAAGAAATTTTTTGCATTTAGCATTTCTTTGATGCTGTGACCGATACCAAAGTTTGTCCGGTACATGTGACCGGCAATGATAAACAAAACTGCGATCGCTAGGTGGTGGTGAGCCATGTCGGTCAACCACAACGATTCAGTTTGAGGGTGGAAACCACCTAAGAAGGTGAGAATCGCAGTACCAGATCCTTGGGAAGTACCAAAGATATGGTTTGCTGTGTCCGCGTTCTGTGCGTATGCAGCCCAGTTACCCGTGAAGAAGGGGGTTAAACCTTCGGGGTGAGGCAATGTAGTTAGGAAGTTATCCCAACCTACGTGCTGTCCGCGAGATTCGGGGATAGCAACG
The DNA here is from genome assembly GCA_964242965.1 of uncultured Calothrix sp. Taxonomy (GTDB): domain Bacteria; phylum Cyanobacteriota; class Cyanobacteriia; order Cyanobacteriales; family Nostocaceae; genus JANNFJ01. The sequence goes on from CAXTCQ010000050.1 coordinate 29,772, forward strand.
TGTACTAAGTGACCAGTCCAAGCCAAGGAGCTTACACCGAATAAACCAGCCAAGTGGTGATTCAAACGGGGTTCAGCGCTCTTGAACCAAGAAAGACTCGGACGGAACTTAGGTTGCAAATGCAACCAACCTGCAAACAAGAACACGCCAGCCAAGAGGAGCAAGAACACCGCACCCGTGTAGAGGTCGTTGTTGGTACGCATCCCGATGGTGTACCACCAGTGATAAACACCGGAATAAGCAATATTTACAGGGTTCGAGGCACCAGCTTGGGTAAATGCTTCAACCGCAGGTTTACCGAAGTGAGGGTCCCAAATCGCATGAGCTATTGGACGGATATGAACGGGGTCTTTAATCCACTGTTGAAAGTTGCCTTGCCAAGCTACGTGGAACAGGAGGCTCGATGTCCATAGGAAAATGATTGCCAGGTGACCGAAGTGAGTAGCGAAAATCCTTTGGTAAAGATTTTCTTCGGTCATGCCGTCATGGCTTTCAAAATCATTTCCCATAGCCATCGCGTACCAGAGCCGACGAGTGGTCGGATCCTGTGCGAGGTCTTGGCTAAATTTTGGAAATTTTGTTGCCATTGGTCTTGATAAATCCTCTAACCTTAGCCGTCAGCTATTTCTTAGTTAGGAGTTAAGAGTTAATGGGTGATAAATTATGAGCTATTAATTACAACAACTCCTAACTCTTCACTCTTAACTCTTAACTTTTAGTGTTAGCCCACCGAAAGGATGTGAGCATGGAAGAACGTCCAGGTGGTGACAATACCTCCGAGAAGATAATGTGCAACACCAACAGCACGACCCTGAATAATGCTCAGAGCGCGAGGTTGAATCGAAGGAGCCACTTTCAATTTGTTGTGTGCCCAAACAATCGACTCAATCAATTCTTGCCAGTAGCCGCGACCGCTGAACAAGAACATCAAGCTGAATGCCCAAACGAAGTGACCGCCTAAGAATAACAAACCATAAGCAGACAAGGCACTGCCGTAGGAGTTGATAACTTGTGCTGCTTGTGCCCAGAGGAAGTCACGTAACCAACCATTGATGGTAATGGCACTTTGGGCAAAGTTACCACCAGTGATGTGCGAAACTATTCCATCTGAGTCTACAGTTCCCCATACATCCGATTGCATCTTCCAGCTGAAGTGGAAAATTGCGATGGAAATCGTGTTGTACATCCAGAACAATCCGAGGAACGTATGGTCCCAACCAGATACTTGACATGTACCACCACGACCAGGACCGTCGCAAGGGAAGCGGAAGCCCAAGTTTGCTTTGTCTGGAATCAGACGCGAACTGCGGGCGAACAAAAAGCCCTTGAGGAGAATTAAAACAGTAACGTGAATTTGGAATGCGTGGATGTGGTGGATCATGAAGTCCGCCGTACCCAAAGCAATCGGCATCATTGCTACTTTGCCACCAACTTCAACGATACCACCGCCGAAGGCATGGCTGACAACTTGCAAAGCGTTCGGTGCAGTAGCACCAGGTGCTACGGTGTGGAGGTTTTGTACCCACTGCGCGAACACTGGCTGCAACTGGATTGCAGTATCAGAGAACATATCTTGAGGACGACCCAATGCACGCATTGTATCGTTGTGGATGTAAAGTCCAAAGCTGTGGAAGCCTAGGAACATACATACCCAATTGAGGTGGGAAATTATCGCATCGCGGTGACGAAGCACTCGATCCAACAAGTTGTTTTGGTTAACAACAGGATCGTAATCTCGCACCATGAAGATTGTTGAGTGCGCTGCACCGCCGATGATGAGGAAACCGCCAATCCACATGTGATGGGTGAAGATACACAGTTGGGTAGCGTAGTCGGTTGCCAAGTACGGATACGGAGGCATCGCGTACATGTGGTGAGCCACGATGATGGTTAGCGAACCCAACATGGCAAGGTTAATGCCTAATTGAGCGTGCCATGAGGTGGTCAAGTTTTCGTAGAGACCTTTGTGACCTTCACCTGTGAAAGGTCCTTTGTGGTTCTCTAGGATTTCTTTGATGCTGTGACCGATACCCCAGTTAGTACGGTACATGTGACCGGCAACTATAAATAGAACTGCGATCGCAAGGTGATGGTGTGCGATATCAGTCATCCATAAACCGCCAGTAATCGGGTTTAAACCGCCTTTGAAGGTCAAGAAGTCAGCGTACTGACCCCAATTCAACGTCCAAAAAGGTGTCAAACCATTCTCAAAGCTGGGGAATAACTCAATCAACAAGTCTTTGTTCAAGATGAACTCGTGCGGCAAGGGAACGTCTTTCAACGCTACACCTGCATCTAACAACTTGTTAATTGGGTTCGAGACGTGAATCAAGTGTCCCGTCCAACCGAGCGAACCACAACCTAGCAATACTGCCAAGTGGTGATTGAGCATGGACTCTACGTTTTGGAACCATTCCAATTTTGGAGCGCGTTTGTGGTAGTGGAACCAACCAGCAAATAAGAATAAGCCAGCTAATACCAAACCGCCAATTGCAGTTACGTAGAGTTGGAAGGAGTTAGTAATACCCCAACCACGCCAAACTTGGAACAAACCAGAAGTAATTTGGATGCCGTGGAAGCCGCCACCAACATCACCATTTAATATGTCTTGTCCAACAATGGGCCAAACGACCTGAGCGCTAGGCTTCACGTTAAGAGGGTCGCTTAACCAGGCTTCGTAGTTTGAAAACTTCGCGCCGTGGAAAATCATTCCGCTCAACCACAGTGTCACAACGGCTAAGTGTCCGAAGTGCGCTGCGAATACTTTGCGGGAAATGTCTTCTAAATCGCTTGTATGTGTATCAAAATCATGGGCGAGGGCGTGAAGGTTCCAAATCCAAGTGGTGGTTTTTGGTCCTTTAGCTAGGGTTCTGTCGAAGTGTCCGGGTTGACCCCATCTTTCAAACGAGGTTGGGACTGGATCGTTATCGACAATTACTCTTGCCTTCTTTTCCTCTCGCTCCGGAGGACTAATAGTCATTCGACCTCCTCTTTATAAAAGGGATTGAGGAATCATAAATTCCATTAGTAGTCTTATCTCAAGCTTAATCTAAGCTTAAGCGCTTTTCCATTAAGTTTACATGGAAACGCGAAATTGACTCTATCTGGATAGTGGTTTCTGTTGTTGAATTATAAAGTGTTTTCTCCGACATTTTTCGGAAATTTGAACAGATTTTAACATTAATTAAAAATAGCCAAATCTCTTGTCAAAACTCGCTTTTGCGCCATTAGCTCCGGATAAAATGTCAATACTTTTTTCCTAAATTTTACAAAAGGAAACAATTCGCAAATATTATAGTTTGTTAATGTTTGCGTCCGATACTAGCGAGTTATGCTTAAGTATTTAATACAAATTTTAAATCGCTAATGATTCTCGAATCCAATTTAATTGAATTTTGTAAAATTAAGTTACAAATTTTTGGAACAGTTGTTTTTTTACGTTAAGTCCAGTTTGGGGAAGAAGGCTTTGATTTGACTCGCTAAATTCAGAGGATACATATATAAAGATGTTCCAATAAAGATGTTCCAATTCCTCGCGTAACGTAGAGACTGCCGTGCGGGGGGGTTGAGGTATTTTACCCTGTAAGCGCAGAAGTCCAACGGAGCATACAAACTGGGTGGAAAAACGCTTTAGTGTTTAGTTTCATAAGTTCCGAGGGGTTACTAGATCCCCGACAACTCCTGCGAAGTCGGGGATCTAAACCTCACGACTGGGCAAAATTAATGAAACAGACCACTAGTTCGACGGGCTAATTTATTTTGTAAAATTTTAGGTAAAATTTAACCTTGGGTATCACTAGGTGGAAGATATGCACGCTTTGCTCTCAAGGATATTCTTTAAAGGTTTTGCGTCCACAAAGTCGTTCTTGTGGAGCATCCCACAGTTAATAGTGGTACTAATGTTGGTTGTAGGCTTAAGTAGTTGCGGCGATAAAGCTAAAAGCCAAGAACCATTTAATGTTAGCGTTCGAGAGAATCCCCAACTTACGAATCAAATCTCTGAAGTCTCTCCACCATCAGTTATTCAAGAATTGCGTCGCAGCTTAGAAACTTATCGACCGCAGGTAAAAATACTCGCACCGAAAAGTAATGAAACCCTCCAGGATGATACGGTAAGCGTGCAACTTGAGGTTAAAGATTTACCAATGTTTCAGGACTCAGAGTTAAAATTAGGCTTGCATCTTCATGTCATTCTCGATAACCAGCCATATATTCCGGTTTACGATGTAAAGAAGCCTCTGATTTTATCAAACTTACCCCCAGGTACTCATACATTGCGAGTTTTTGCATCGCGTCCGTGGGACGAAAGCTTTAAAAATGAGGGTGCTTACGCACAAGTAACATTTAACGTCTTTACAAAAAGCGATGACAATAACCCCGAATCACAACCATTGCTAACTTACAGCAGTCCTCAAGGTGATTTTGGTGCAGAACCAATTCTGTTAGATTTTTATTTAACAAATGCACCATTGCAAGTCGGTGGTAAAGATATCTTAAAAAATGAAATAGGAGATTGGCGAATTCGCTGCACAATAAACGATGAAAGCTTTATCATTGACCGCTGGGAGTCGATTTATCTCAAAGGTTTTAAACCTGGAAAAAACTGGGTAAAACTCGATTTCCTAGATGGGCAAGGACAACTAGTCAAAAATGTTTTTAATACTACAGTTAGAAGCATTACTTACGAACCAAAAGGTCAAGATACACTTGATAAAATTGTTCGAGGGGAACTCTCTGCCGACCAAGTACGTAGCATCGTAGACCCTAACTATGTAGCGAAAACAACAAAACTTGTCGTCGAACCGACACCAACCCCTACAGTTACACCGATTGAACCAACTCAAGAAACACCACTTCAAGAAGAAAAACCAGTAATTCCAGAAACAATTCCAGAAATTGAACCGCAACCAATACCTGAAACCCAAGCAAAGGAATCAAAACCTGTATTAAAACAACCTGGAAAACCAAAAAAAGAAGGTTTCTTCAAGCGTCCTCCCATTAAAGCACCCGCACCACAGCCAACTATTGAACCAAACAAAAGCGAAACCCCATTGCCGGAAATAATTTCACCAGCAAACCCAAATAATTCAAATATTGAAACACCATTGCCGCAACCAGAAATTACACCAACACCTGAAGCAATAAATATACCAGCAATAGATATACCAGCAACAAACGTACCTCAACCCAAAAAACCAAAATTTAGCAAGTACTTCCAGCGTCCACCTGCTGCTGTACCTGCTGTACCCCCTGTAACTGCACCGCAACCAGAAGTAACACCAATACCTGAGATACAACCAGCACAGGAATCAGAATTTGATAAATTCCAGCGTGGATTACCAACACCACTACCTAGTTTGTCTCCCGCACCGGAAGCTACATCCGAACCGCAAAAAGAAGCTACAACTGCAACCGAAACAACTTTACCTCAAGAAATTGCTCCTAACCCGGAACAACCTGAATTAAAACGGTTTTTTAATCCCAATCAGTTTCCAAATACTCCTAATTTCCCAAGTTTACCGCTAAATCAACCGAAGCAAGTGGAGGAACAGGAGGTTAGTCAGTAATTTAACGCTAGGAAATATGCATGACGGATAGGTATAATTCTTAACTAATTTAGAGACGCGAAATTTAGCGTTGCTGAATTAAAGTGTGAAAATAGAAAATGAAGTATACCAAAACTCTTAGCCTTTGCGCCTTTGCGTCTCTGCGCGAGGTAAATTCATACCTAAATTCAACAACGCCCGAAATTTCAACTAACATCGAGACGCGAAAGAAAGCGTCTCTACATTTCTAACCCCTAAATAAAAAAATGCCTCCTCGCGTCCGCGCACCGGAATTACCGCAAAATTATCCTTGGCTAAATACAGAGAAACCTTTGTTGTTAAAACAACTTAGGGGTCGGATTGTTATTCTCGATTTTTGGAGTTATTGCTGTATAAATTGTTTGCACGTACTGCCAGATTTAAAGTATCTCGAACAGAAGTACAAGGATAGTCTCACTATTATTGGCGTACATTCGGCAAAATTCGATAATGAGAAGGATACCGAAAATATTCGACAAGCGATTTTACGCTACGACATCGAACATCCGGTTTTGGTAGATAGCGATTTTCGCGTTTGGCACGAATATGCTGTGCGTGCTTATCCTACATTTATGGTAATTGACCCTGATGGCTATGTGGTGGATTATTTTTCGGGTGAGGGAAAGCGAGATATTTTAGATGAATTGATTGGTAAGCTTATCCAGCAATATCAAGAAAAAGGTAATGTTAATTTTCAAGAAATTAGCTTGATTTTAGAAAAACAACGCCAACCTTTAATTACACCGCTAGCATTTCCGGGTAAAGTTTTAGCGACAAATGCAGGTTTGTTTATTGCTGATTCTTTCCATCATCGAATTGTAGGGAGTAGGGAGTGGGGAGTAGGGAGTAGGGGAGAGGGGGGAGA
>CAXTCQ010000051.1:0-36150 GCA_964242965.1 uncultured Calothrix sp.
CTTCCCCTCTCCCCTCTCTCCCCTACTGCCTAATTCACGCGAACGTGCAAAGAACGGATAATTCTTATCCAGCGGTCGTCGTCGGTGTAGTATCCGATTTCGGCGATATAATCGCGATCGCACGTAGGAATATCAACGTGTTTATCGCATTCGCTGTCGTAACAAAAATATTCTTGGGTTGCGTGAGGTTCTTGATGGTCAATATCTAAGTTGGTTGCGTCGTGGATTTGCAGCATAAATCTGCGTCCACCTTGGTCGCGTGCAACTTGTTTGTATTCTTCGGATATCTCCCAATAAGCGTAAGCATCTTGAGAATTACGTGGAACTAAAATAATTCGGCATTGGGGTGTCGTTGCTGCTTTTGATACCTGACTATTACCATTAGCATTTGGAGATGAGTCTTTGTTGAAGAAGGTGCGAGTTGCTGTACCTACCTCAGCTACTGCTGCTGCACCTCCTGCAAGTGCTGTACCAAAGGAGCTTTTGGCGCTTTCCATCCAACCATTAGCAGTTTTTGTACCATTTGTACCATTTGTACTATTAATAGCTGTACTTTGGATTTGGATATCGTCAATGGTATCGGATGTTTTGCTGGTGGTATTGCGAGTATTGCTGCTGACAGCAATTTCGGCTTCAATCGGTAATGGTGATGCGGTATCATCATCTAAATTATCTAAGCTGGCTGGCATTGAAGATGATACTCGCACAACTTCCGAACGGGCAATTTTCGACCAACTGCCATCAGCTTTAACATAGCCGAGTTCTGCTAAATAATTGCAGTTGCTTTTTGGAATCCCAATATGCAAATCATTTTTGCGATCGCATTCATATTCCTGTATCGGTTCGGCAAGATTCAAGCCTGATGTATCTAAATCAACATCATTGGTTTCATGTAACCTTAGCGCCAACCCTCTGCCACCTGCTTTTTCTAATTCGGCTTTCCGTGCTGTCGATAGTTCCCAGTATGCATAAGCACTGTCATTCGACCGAGGAACGAGAATCACCTGACTATTCTCAACCTGCTGGTTATTTGCTTTATCTTGATGCTTTCTACTAAAAAAGCTGAATAGCGTCGGACCGACGGCAACACCTGCTGTAACGGCAGCTGCGGGTGCTATATTTGCATTGGAAGTTGTTTGAACAGGGGTTGATGTAATTTCTTTATCTCCCCAAAGCGAAGTAGCTTGAATATTTTCGTCCGATTCAGAGGGTGTTTGTACTTCATTCGCATCCGCATGTGCAGCGACGACCAATACGGGTTGCGATCGCGCGACTCGAAACCAGTCTTCATCGTTGTGAGAATAACCGATTTCGGCGATGTATTCGCGGTTATCAGCGGGAATCGGGAAATGTAAATCGGGTTCGCGTTCATTACAATTAAATTCTTGAACGCTGTTAGCAGGTTGTAAATCCATGTCAATGTCGGTGACATCGGAAAGACGTAGTTTTAAACCGCGTTTTCCTTCTCTTCTAAAGTTTTCTTGCGTTACTTCAGGAATTTCCCAATAAGCATAACCATGTCGAGAATCGCGTGGTGTAAAAATTATACGGCTGTCAGGGATTTTCGCTGCAACTGCATTCGGATTGACGACGGGTGCAATAGCCGTTGGAGTCTCATCAACTAAGCCTTTCATTACCCACCATAGCAAACCACCCAAGGCTGGTATCAGTAATACCCACCAAGGAAATTCACTGTCCGATGCACTATTAACTACAGTATTGGTGGTAGTGACATTTCCCGCAACAGGTGCGACTGATGTTGCAGCTTTCTTATTGGTATTGGATGTAGAAGTAGTTTTAGTCTGTGTTGCTGTTGCGGTCGGTGTAGTAAAAGGAACAAGTGGAGATGCAGATTTGGCAATTTCAGTTCTAGCTTTTTCGACAACTTGTTGATTTTCCGCTGCGGTTGCTATCCCTAGAAAAGCTTGTACGGCAGGACTTGCTTTGTCTCCCTTGTAAACATACGCTAGGGGTTGGGAAAACGGATAGCGGGGGTCTGCGGGTTGAACATCGTGCAACGATATAACCCGCACGCTCGGATTATCCACTACTTGGTCGGCGATCGCATAACCAATTCCATTTTTTCCCAGTTCTTTAATAACTGCGTTGGTGCTATCTTGTTTGAGTTTGACAGCAGTCGTACCAGTTTTAAAGTCAGCACTTTTAAATACCGGGTAATTTTGAAAAGCTTTTCTCGTATCGCTGCTATCGGGACGGTCTACAAAGCGAATTTTACCTCCACTACCACCAACTTTTGACCAGTCGGTAACTTCTCCCCGGAATATTTCGGCAAATTGCCTGCTTGTGAGACTCTTTTTTAAAGCATTATCCTTACCCACAATCGTCGCTATTTTATTGCGTGTGACGGGGAGTGCGACCAATCCTTTTGCTTTCTCTGCATCCGTCAGCGGACGACCAATTCCAGCTACGTCTGATTTTCCATCTAAAAGAGCCTGTAAGGCTTTATCGGTAATGTCGTAAGCAATCTTAACATTAGTCCCCGAAAATTGACTTTTAAACTTTTGCGCCAAAGCCTCATTGATTTTCATCATGCTGCTGGAACTATTGACCCGTACAACCGTACCATTGGGAATAGTTTTTGGCAGTGGGAAAGCACTATTATTTATTGATTGGGCAACTACTGGGGTTGCAGTACCCAGAGAAAATAAAACCGCTAACGCGGATAAAGACGTCTGTTTGCGAGACATTCCGATTCACACCTCTTTTGATTTCAAATATAAATGTTGAACTAGTTGCCGATTTGGAACTTACGCTTGTGTTTAAACTGACTTAGTTTACGCTCTTTGAGTCGATGTACGATTTTAGCCGCGTACCAGGTCATTAAAAAAACTTTATTGTTGATTTAAGCAAATAATGCAAAAGTTATGCAAGTCACATTGACCCTGGTATTAAAACTTAATTTTCCAATATTTCCAAGGTACGCATCAATTCTTGCAAGGTTCTTTTAATACATTTCGCTCAAAAGCCTTAGTATATTGCGATACTGTAACTTTTGCTAAAAAAAATATACTTTTTGTAAAAAAAGTTAACTGCGTTTATAATACTTCTTTCTAAAGATAGATGCGTAATCACGTTTAGCATGAATATAGAGAAACTAGATCCCCGATAACCTGTACGCACGTCGGGAATCTGCGTCTTACATTGCTGTAAATAACCTGAAATCAATCAATTGTATAATTGTAAAAAAATAAAGAGAAATGATATGACGACTAATGCAATCAAAAATGCTGCCGAATTATCTAAGCTCAATTACTCAGTATTAATCGAACAAAAAGGAGGAGGTTATCAAGCAACAGTTTGGGGTTTACCAGACTGTCAAGTATTTGCAGCAACCCGCGAAGATGCTCTTAAGAAAATACACGAACTGGTGAATATGCGCTTGCAAAATGTAGAAATTGTCACACTAGAAATTGAGTTACCAAAAACCGAGCATCCTTGGATGAAATTTGCAGGAAAATATAAAGATGACCCACAATTTGATGATATGCTGGCGGATATCGAAGCATATCGACGCGAACTCGATGCGGGAATGGAAGAATATTATCGCAAAATGGATGCAGAGGAAGAAGCGAAGTAATGTGGATACTTGATACAGATATTTTCTCGCTTTTTCAACGAGCGCATCCCTTAGTATATCAACGTGTCAATCGAGTTCCTTCTGGAGAATTAGCTACGACAGTTATTACAGCTGAAGAACAGATGTATGGAAGACTTAATCGAATTAGAAGGGCTGATTCACAGGAGACATTAGTATTTGCTTATAGGCAATTACGATAGATGTTAGAAGATTTTAAGACTATCAATATATTAGAATTTAATCAAGATGCAGCTAATTGCTACGGAGAATTGCTCGGTCAAAAAATTCGGATTGGTACGCAAGATTTAAAAATTGCTGCAATTGTAATATCTAATAATGGTATTTTGGTAACGCGCAACCAAAGAGATTTTTCTCGCATACCTGGTTTGCGCTTTGAAGATTGGACGGTTGCGAATTAGTGCGATACTTTTGATATATTGGAGAATTTTTCAAATTTTGCACGTAGCAAAACACGTAGTGCGAGCATCTTGCTCGCTTGATTATAGTACGCGAGCAAGATACTCGCATTACTTAAGATTTTTTTAGCTAGAATAATTAATCAAAAAAAAGATACGTCACGCTTCTGCATAACGCACCCTCGAAAAATTATTCGTTAATCATCAATTACTCAACAATTCCCCCGTTTCTTGCAACGCATGTAACCGATGATAAATTCCTCCGTGACGCAATAATTCTTCATGATTGCCAACCTCGATAATTTCCCCTTTATCAAGCACCACAATCTTATCTGCTTCCCTTACAGTACTAAGACGGTGAGCAATCACAATCGTCGTGCGGGTTCCTTGGAGGTCGCGCATAGCTAATTGAATCGCTCGTTCAGATTCATAATCTAAGCTAGATGTAGCTTCATCAAATACTAAAACGTCGGGTTCTACTAGCAAAGCACGGGCAATTCCCAATCGCTGTCGCTGTCCCCCCGAAAGTCGCACGCCGCGTTCGCCAACGACGGTATAATATCCTAGCGGCAGCATTTCTATCACTTCATCCAAACGTGCAATTCGAGAAGCTTTTTCAACTTCTTCAAAGCTTGCATCTACTCTCCCATATTTAAGGTTATCGAGTAATGTCCCGTTAAAGACATCAACTTCTTGGTGAACGATAGCTAATCGACGACGATAATTACTAACATCCAAATTACGAATATCTTCACCATCAATCAGGATTTTGCCTTGTTGCGGTTCAAAATATCGCAAAAGTAGTTTTACCAAAGTTGATTTACCCGAACCCGAACGTCCCACTAACGCTACAGTCTCATACGGTTTAATCAACAGGTTAATATTGTTTAATACCCGACGATTTTCTTCATAACCAAAACAAACATTCTTAAATTCAACTTTCCCGGTAAAGTTATAACTTTCTACCGCTACATCCGCTGTCAAAAGTCCATCACCATCAACCCCCAATGGTTTTTGGAGAAACTCGTGAAACCGCAGCATCGAACTAACCCGACGGGCAAATACTTCTGCTAAATTACTAATCGGTTCCAACTCGGCATAAGCCATACTCGCTAAAGTATAGGTCATGATAAAATGACCAATGGAAATTCTACCGCTCAATGTTGCCACTAAAGTAAAACCAAACACCATAAAAACGCAAATTTGAATCATTGTGCGTTGAATAGTGCTAAGTTTTATATAGCTAAGGTGAATGCGAGAAACAACCACCTTTAACTCGCGGTTCAATCGAGTTGTTTGACGTTTATATTCATGACTCTCAGTTGCAAAAGCCTTTACTGTTTTGATATTGCTGATAATTTCGGAAGTCCTACTTCCAGTATTTTCTGCGTATTTATCTAGTTTTGCTTCACGCTCAATTATCCTACGTAAATCCTTAATTGTAAAACCAAGAATCACTATAAACGAAACCAGATATAATACTGCAATTCGCCATTCCACAAACAGGATAAATGCGAAAATTCCCAAAACTCGCATTAGTTTGGGAATCATCTGTCCAGCTATTTCTGGGTAAACCCAAGTATGATTCTCAATTCCTCGTCCTAAGCGACTTGCAATCCGTCCGGGGTTGTTTTCGTCGTAATACTCTAAAGGTAAAGTCAGGATTTTGGCGATCGCACTTTCGGTTTTATCCCGTCGTGCTTTAAGTGCAATTTCCCAGTGAAACCACACGGTCAACCAGGGTTGCGTTGGTGCGCGAACTACCGTTACACAGAAAATTATTCCCAGCAATACACCCAAAGACAGAGGTTTGTCAATTGGAGAATTGATAAAGTTCCCAAGAGTTGCAATTAATTCTGCAAGAGGTTTATCTAACGGTTGATTGGACAAAATATTCAAAATTTGTCCAATCGCATAAGGTACAACTAAATCGATAACTTCATAGATACTAGCAGCCGCAATACTAAAAATGCTCCACTTCCTGTAAGGACGGAAGTAATCGATAATGTCTTTTAACTTTGCCATGATGCACGCAAAAAGCCTTGTGCAAGGTCTGAGATTTATATACTACACGATGTAGTATGCTGTAGTCAAGGGGTAAAGGGAAAATTTTTCAAAAAAAATCCTCGACTTTGTAAGAGGATGTCCGTCGAGATACGTGCGTTCGGGGGATGCGATGTAAAGTTTTGTTAAAGCAATTGTTGAAAACCCAGCTATTGCTTTTGTTTTTAAATAATTGTAGACACCGTTTTTGACTATTATGAGTGAACCTCAATATCCACTTGAAAACGTTTTGGCAGCGCGTGCCCGTTTGGGTGAAGGTCCAATCTGGGACTCAAGCCACAAACTGCTTTACTGGGTCGATATATATAACCATCGGGTACACCAATTTAATCCTGCTACCGGACAGGACTTGTATTTTGATGTGGGAGATGTGGTTGGTTGTATTGCCCTTGCAGGTGCAAATCGATTGATTATGGCACAGCGCGATTGCTTGGCATTCCTCAACACTCAAACAGGTGTAGTGACACCTATAGTGCAAGTTGAAGCAAATATGCCGGATAACCGCTTCAACGATGGTAAATGCGACCCTCAAGGCCGCTTCTGGTTTGGGTCGATGTGTCCTGTAAAAGCTTGTGGTAGCTTGTATCGCTATGACCCTAATGGTTCATTGCATGTGATGGAAACTGGGCTAACAATTTCTAATGGTTTGGGTTGGAGTCCTGATACAAAGACGTTTTATTTGACGGATTCTGTTGTGCAAAAAATCTATGCTTATGATTTTGATTATCTTACAGGTGATATCAGTAACCGCAGGGTTTTTGTCGATCTAACTGGTGAGCGTTTTGTCCCTGATGGGTTGGTTGTGGATGCTGAGGGGTATGTCTGGTCGGCAATGTACGATGGGTGGTGTGTGATTCGTTATAATTCTCTGGGTCAGGAGGTGTTGCAGGTGAAGTTACCTGTGCAGCGTCCGACTAGTTGTTGTTTTGGTGGGGAGGATTTAAGAAGTTTATATATTACTTCTGCTTCTATGGGGTTGAGTGAGGATGAGATTGAGAAGAGTTTTTATTCTGGGGATTTGTTTTGTTTGGAGACGGATGTTAAAGGGTTAGCTGGATATCATTGGTCTGATGGAATCCCAGTTTTAAAGCAGGGGAATTAGGTTTAAGTTGAAATTCCTGTCTAGGAGCAACAAACATGGGGTCAGTAATGCGAGAATTTTTATCCATGCCTTTTTGAAGCTATTGTTGCTAGTGGTACGTGTCATTAATTTTAGGGGGTTGCTAAATCCCCGACAACTTCTGCGAAGTCGGGGATTTGGGCCTCATGAAAGGGTCAACTACCCCTCAAAACTTTTGACACGCACCACTAGTACCCCACCACATTAATTTTGAGGGAAGAAATAAATACCACAGAGTCACGGAGTACACGGAGAAGAAAATAAAGAGAGATTTAATCTTGGCATTACCCCTCATATTTAATGTGGTGGACTACTAGTGGTCTGTGTCATAAGTTCTGAGGGGTTGAAAAATACCCTCATCTCTCCTAATTTTGACTCCGTGTACTCCGTGTCTCTGTGGTTTGTTTTGAACCCCCCAAAATTAATTTTAAAAAATTATCTCTCCCAAAAGGTTTTCTAACTTTCAATCTTTCAATTCTTCTAAAATATCCGAAGGTAAATTATTTTCCATCTGGCTAAACATCGATTTCAAAGCACTTTTCCCTACTTCGTCAGACGGTGTAACTTTATTAATACTTGCTGCAAACATCGTCGCTTCGGTAGTAAAATCTGCTAACGATACTGTATCGGGACGTACCCAACGATGAACGAAACTATACTTCCATAAATGGTCATTGAAAAATTTAACTAGGTGCGGTTTGATTGCAAATGTTGCGACAATTGCTGATTGATGAATTGTTGATGAAATTACCTTGTTATCAAACAAAAAATCATAAATATAAGGAATTCCCCAAACTAGTGTAACTACTTCAGCTTGTTTGTCAGAAAATAATCCTTCAATTAATTTACCTGTATATTCGTCTAATTGCTTTTCGGAAATATCAAAATAAGTATCTGGATGACTTAAGTGTTTGCTGGATAAATTTCGATGTGTCAAAAAATAAAACATAGTTTCCCAAATTGCTTGACTAGTAATAAAGTTCACCTGCTTTTGAGTTGCCATGTAACTCGAAAAATCGATTGATAGGAGACACAACAAATTATTTCGTTCGCGTTCATTTTTGAAATCATTAAAAAATTTGTCATTAATTATTAATTCGGTAGTTAAATCTTGACGCATTCCTGCTAATAGTTGATTATCTGCATTATATTCCGTAACTTCGGTGTTGATTGATTCCCAATCAATCGTTTCTCCATTTTGTAAATGATAATATGTACGTTCGACTAAATCTTGTATGATATATTTTAGTAGAACGGATGACAATTCAGTATTTTCAACTAATTGATAAGTACTCCTGCACAAATCAAGCAAAATATCTTTTGCACCATAATAGCTGAGTAAGTCAATTACAGATGTTATTTGTTCAATCCCAGCAACTGGGTCGAGTTTAAATCGACTTAACGAGGTGCGTACAAGTTCGGGTTGATTGCAAAAAAGATAGTAACTGATTCTAAAACTATCGAGATATTGAAATTCTTGGTTATATATTTGTGGTTGCTGCTGGACTTTTTCAATTAATGTCAGCGTATCTGTGATTAAATTACTATCATCTAATTCTTCTTTGAGTTCTACTAGCAACATACCTAAGTCGCATTCTTCAATTAACTCAGATGAAAGCGGTTGAGAAAGTGCTTCCAGCATCATCTGGTATTTTTTGGCAACCGCTGCATTATCGTAACTTTCGCACCATTGGTCGGGGTTAGCAATAATCGAAGACATAGTAATAATTGTAAGTTTCGCAGCATTCGACTACGAATTTATGCGCGTAATTATCTATCTTACTCGCAATGTATGGTTTTTGTTAACTTTGAGAGAGCAGTTTTAGCGATACGCGATCGCGCACTTCCGTTGTCGGGGATCTTTTTTCAAGAGACATACCCCTAATGAAAAAACTCTAAGCGATATCGGTACAATGCTACCGGATGCGAACCTGCTTTAAAGTAGTCGGGGTCTTGCGGTGAAAGGTAAACTGCTGTTACTTGGTCTGCTTCAATTGCTGGATTAGTATTTGCCGGACTATTTATTGATAAATTGCGATATGCTGTTGTTGATTCGACATTATTGAAATAGGGATTTGCACCACTTCTATTTGTACTACTTTTAAATAGCTGCTGAAATACTTCTGTAGTGATATATCTATTATCTGGTGTAGTTTCAATATCTCGTGCTGTAACTATCGAAACTAGCTGACGTTCACCGCGTAATAAAGTGATTTGTCGATTTGGAGAATTGGCATCGACTTTAACTGATAATACTACATCATCCCCCAAATATGCCCTTGCTAAATTCAAGCCATTAAATGCTCTATCTGCAACAATCGCGCTTGATTTATTAATAGTGCGAGGAATCAACTTTAACCCGGTAATAGATGTTTTTTCCGGTACAAATCGAACTTTGAAACTAATTGGTCGATCTAAAGACTGCCGATTACCTTCAAATCCTGGTGTCACAATATCTGGTGCTAAAGGTGCAGCTAAATCCACCAAAGTGCTTTTTACTAACCATTCACCATGAATCCAGTCGGGATAAACTAAGTCTCCGCTAGCTGGTTGCACCGAAGTCAATTTTTCCCATTGCGGGAAATTTGCCAACCTTTGGGCTAATTCTCCTGCTTGTGCTTCTTTACACCACAATAGTATTATGCAAACTAAGCAAATCCAAAATGCTTTCATAGTTAGCTTTATTGATATTTTTTGCTATATCATCAAATATTAATTTATAATAACGCAAACCCTAATTCCATTCCCAAATCGTCGTATAGTTTTAACGCAGTCAGCAGTCAAATTTGAGTATACATCATCAGCCTAATCAGCGCAGCTTAATGCATAAATGCGTATTGCGGAAATATAAATATACTTTTCAAACATCCTCTCAAAACAGCTATTGACTGGGGACGTTATGCCGAACTTTTTAGTTACGACGAACGAGCAGGTGAAATTTTCTGGGATGCGATAAACGAAGCTTAACTCCTAACTCTAGATATATCAAAGTGAATATTAAAATTTATTTTATTTCTCTGTGCCCTCTGTGACTCTGTGGTAGATAAGACATTATATTTTACCGCAGAGGCGCAGAGGACACAGAGTTTCATAGATTAGGGAGGAATCTTTTGTTGAGTACTTTGACCCCTAATGAATTGAAAGAAGCTGTCAAAATTGATCGTCTTAATGCTTCGCAGCAATTTTGGACTTTAGAATTACCCAACGGTGCGATTGGTTTGGTATGGAATAGCGTTATGTCGGTTGGTTTTTTTTAATTGCGATTGAATCGTTAACATTAGGAAACAAAAACTTTCTTCTCCCTAGTTTAGGTGCATTGGGTACAGCAGCAGATGGAGAAAGGCAACTGGGGTTGCGGGAAAAGGTTTAGAAAGTAAGATGTATAAGTATTTCCCCCCCTTTAATCTTTACCCTTTCCCCCAAAACCTCCAAGTATTGGAAGTTGTCGGCTATCCAATCTCGTCTCTGTGTAAACAAATATGAATTTTTCTTTGATTAACTACTCATCTTCTTAGACGTTATGTTGCACTTATTTCATATAATTTAACTTATACATCAACAAAATCAATACAAACTTCTACATCCTATTTTTGGCTGTCGATATTAAACATAACGCCAGTACCAAAGCACAATTTCAAAAAAAATTGTTATAAAAAAACATTTTTTACTTAAATGCTTAAGTGTATATTAAAGCTTTAAAATAGATATATACTAGTGATAATACTTAAAAAAGGCAATATTAGGTTTTTTATTGTTGTAATTACTTATTCTAATGATTGGTGTATGTATTATCCTTCAAGTAGTGCTAGAGCTTACGCAGCGTAAGTACTAAGTGCTAACACTATAAGTACAAATACTAAAGCGCAATGATTCTGTGAATTCTAATTTGAGATTACCAGTTTTGGAAAAAAGCATAAAACAGCTTGCGTTAATCAAATCTTGTTAAGGGTGCAATTCTATCTAAATTGCTATTTTAGAGTTATTAAACTAATGAGTATATCTAGTTCATTTACAGACTTCTCTCTAGCTGAATTATTCCAACTAATTGACCGAGGCAAAAAATCAGGTTGCTTGACGGTTTGCACTTTACCAGACCTGAAAGTAAACGGGTCGAAATCGCAATATTACTACATTTGGTTTCGCCAAGGACTTGTTGTTGCGACTGCAAACCGTTTAAACGGGAATGGATTGGTTGAAAAAATTGAACAGCGCGGGTGGATGACAAAAGAAACCCAGGATAAAGTTTCTACCGTAGCCAAAACAAATATGCCCTTGGGGTTAGATTTAAAAACCCAAGGTGTACTAAGTGCCGAACAGTTAAATCTATTGTTTGCGAGTCAATTGCAGCAGGTACGGCAATTATTTGAAATCCAAAAAGGTGTATTCAAACTTGATAGCAAAGCTATTTTGCCCGTGTTGGAGATGACAGGGTTAAGCGTGCGGGCAACTGAAGTCGCATTAATGTCGTTGCGAGTCTTGAAAAATTGGGCAGGATTGGCAGATGCTTTGCCGAATGCAGGTTCTGCTATTGAAAGTATTACCCAAGTAAAATCGCAACTCCACTTAAATCCTTTCGAGTGGCAAGTGTGGGAATTTGCAAATGGAAGTGTAAGTTTGAATGCGATCGCGTCAGTACTCAACCAACCAGTTGCAATTGTCCAACAAGCTGCATTTCGACTTATGGTAGCTGGTTTAGTCGAAGAAGTTCCATTCATCCCCCATTTTTCTGCTTTCCAAGATTACCCAATGCAATCAGATTCGCTAAATACTTCTTTGACCAAAAAAACTAGAGAATTTAGAGAATCGAAACCACTCGCAGTTAGTACATCATTTTTACAAAACCTAGTTGGATTTTTGAGGAGCAAAAGCTAATGGAAATCCTCCGTATTGTCGTAACCGGAAGCGTTGGTGCTGGGAAAAGTACGCTTATCCGTACAATTAGCGAAATTGATGTCGTAGACACCGACAAACGCGCTACCGATGAAATGGCAGAACTGAAGGCAAATACAACTGTAGCTTTAGATTTTGGACGATTAACTATTGGAGCTAATCAATCGTTACACCTGTATGGGACTCCAGGGCAAGCGCGATTCGATTTTATGTGGGAGATTCTGCTCCAAAAAGCCCATACTTTCATTTTACTGGTTGACGCACACCGTCCCGAACATTTCCGCTACAGCCGTAAAATACTCCACTTTTTCAACCAACGAGCTCGCATCCCCTACCTGATTGGTTTGACTCATACCGATTGTTCTGGTGCATGGGAAGCTGAAGATGTTGCCCTCAGTTTGGGATTGTGCGATGAAGTCGATAATCTTCCTATTATTAATGTAAATGCGACCGAACCTGATTCCGTGCGCGAAGCTTTACTAACTCTTGTCGAACAATTTACAAGTTGTGTGGGAGTTGGGAGTAGGGAGTAGGGAGTCTTTACTCCTAAGAGACATATCTTATGCCTCTATGGGTTAGCCCAAAATATACTTAATCGACAATAGCAAAATATACATAGATGTCGTGAGCGATCGCCAATCCAATAAACATGGATTTTTGCTGTTAGACAGGGATTTACAATCCCTGTCGGGCATGAAACTAAGCCGAATAATCGAAGTATAAAACTACAAACTCGAAAAGGAAAGTTTAGTAGGTGCAATATATAAGTCGGGGTGAACTTCTGAACTCTCAAATTACTTTAACTTTCGGAAATTATTAAATAAAAATAAAAATTGTTACACATAATACAAACATAATGAATCTTTAATTAAATCTTAACCTATGTCAGTTTAAGCTTTAACAAGTCTTAAGTTTAATAACTGACATAATTTAATGTAATAAAACTCACGAAACTCGATTGAGTAGTTAAACCATCATGCCTCTGGGCAAAATCTTGAAGTTACTCATCGGAGGTTTTCAAAAAAAGCCCCTTGATGCAAATACATCCGAGTTGCCAACAACGGTTCAATTAACACCAGCACCCACGGAATCATCTGAAATATCATCAGAAACACCATCTGTAGTATTATCAGAAACACCATTTGAAATTCCATCTGAAATATTACTAGAAACACTATCAGAAATATCCTCAGAACCCGTTTGTGAAGATTCTCCATTACCGACTACTTCAATACAAATACCCTCTCCTACTATTTCGGAGCGAAAAAATATGATTAACATTTCAATGTTGCAAGACGAATTGCAAAACTTTGTCACGGAGGCCTCTGACGTTCAAGGTGCTGCTTTAGTAAGTCCCGATGGACTAGCTTTAGCGTCGGTACTTCCAGGTGCAATGGATGAAGAACGTACCGCAGCAATGTCTGCATCGATGCTGTCGTTAGGCGAACGCATCGGACGCGAATTGGCAAGGGGAACAGTTGAGCGTATCGTCGTTGAAGGCGAAAAAGGCTATGGCGTTTTAGTCGGTTGCGGTGATGAGGCAGTGTTGCTCGTGCTGGCAGGTTCGGGAGTAAAGCAAGGGATTTTATTTTTGGAAGTCAAACGGGCGGTAACTAAGCTTGCCCCTTTGTTAGGTTAGTCCAAAATAATCCTTATTCGGATAATTGGATCGAAGATTTTCAATCTTAAAACGAAAGTTATGAATTAGTTAATTGTTGCTTGTAATTGGAGCTTATTTACAGAGAAGACTTGACTTTAGTATTACTATATACTAGTATTTCAGCTAAAAAATATGAATTTTTACAAATGGAAACCCTGCGCGTAGTGGTTACAGGTGCTGTAGGTGCAGGTAAAACAAGTTTTATCCGTACAATTAGCGAAACTGATGTTGTTGATACCGATAAACGAAGCACAGATGAGACAGCGCAATTCAAGACACAAACAACCGTCGCAATGGATTTTGGGACGATTATCACACTTAATAAATCGTTGCATTTGTACGGTACACCTGGACAAGCGCGATTTGATTTTATGCGTGACATTCTGATTCAAAAAGCCCAAGCTTGTATTGTGCTTGCAGATGCGACTCGTGTAGAACATTTGAATTACGCACGCGAGATTATTGATTTAATCGACAGCGAGTTACGAATTCCTTATTTGATTGGACTAACTCACACCGATTGTGTGGATGTAACACTAACTGACGCAGCACTTGCTCTAGGTTTGGAAATGGAAGCTGGCCAGTTGCAATTAATTACTATCAACGCCACCGATAAAGTTTCCGTAAAATCCGCATTAGTCAAGCTTTTGACATTTCGGTAATGAGTTAGTTGTCAATTGTTCGCTGTCAGTTGTCATTGGTGATAGGAAAAAATATTTCCTTTCCCCTACTCCCTACTCCCTACTCCCAAAAATTCAGAGGAAAAATTCATGATAAACATTTCAATGCTGCAAAACGAGTTACAAAGCTTTGTCACTGGTGCTTCTGACGTGCAAGGTGCGGCTTTAGTAAGTCCCGATGGATTAGCTTTAGCGTCGGTACTTCCAGGTGCAATGGATGAAGAACGTACCGCAGCAATGTCTGCATCGATGCTGTCATTGGGGGAACGCATCGGACGCGAATTGGCACGGGGAACAGTTGAGCGTATCGTCGTTGAAGGCGAAAAAGGCTATGGTGTTTTGGTCAGTTGCGGTGCTGACGCTGTATTGCTCGTGCTGGCAGGTTCGGGAGTAAAGCAAGGGATTTTATTTCTGGAAATCAAACGGGCAGTTGCCAAACTGACCCCTTTAATAGCTTAATCCAAACTTTCAATCATTACCAAATACATATTTAAGGATAATTGTCAATGGAACGTTCAACATTGGGAGAGTTTAGCAGCATAGTTTGTTTTAAAGCTGCAATCGTGGGTATGGAAGATGCACTGGGGGATAAAGCCACTGCGATCGCACTGACAGCAGCAGGTCGCAGTCGCGGTAAAAAACTCGCGCAAGACTTAGGTTTGAACAGCGCAAACTTTTCCCTCGATGACATTAGCGACAAACTCAAACACGTTTTGGGGAAAGACGGCACGCGCTTGTGTAACATTGAAAAAATGGTTTCCGAAGGCGACATTATCAAAGTCTATACTTCCGAAACTCTATGTTCGGCAGGTGAACCCCAAGGTTCAGACCGCAAATGCACTTTTACACTCGGTGCAGTTTGGGGAGTTTTAGAGCAAACTTTTGGTAAGCGCTTTCAAGGCAAACACACCGAGTCAGTTTTACGCGGTGGTAACTATGATGTTTTCGAGTTTACCGAATTTAAATAAAAATTACGTAAAATGCCTTGAGTGTGATGCTTTTTCGCTCTTCGGTTTCACACAACTGAGACGCACTTGCCGCGTTCTATTGATGTAGTGATTTTGAGAGATGTAGAGACGCTTTCTTTCGCGTCTCTCTAAGTTTTCTTGTAACCCCATTCCCTTTTCAAATTTAATGATTATTATTATCACTAAAGTTATAAATAATAAAGGTTTTAATTGTAACATAGGTTCTAATGCAGCTTTCTACTTTTATTGCTAAATACCAAAAGGTATAAAGCCTTGATATACATGCATTCCATTTATTTCTTCAGTATTCATATCACTCGATTACTGATATAAATTATCAATAATTTTTATTAATTGAACAGATTTAATTTGCCGATAATAGTCTGTTCGCTTCTCTTTAAGATTCAAACGGTAGATTTTGTGTGTAAATCCAGAAGTTATGTTGTCTTAATTACACATTTACTAGTGTAACTACATACTATTTAAGAGGACTATCAGTGAGCAAGTTGACGCAACTTTTGTCTGCGGGTGGATTGCTGCTGCTATTATTTAGCTCTCCAGCATTCGCGCAGACGACTCCAGCAGTAAATGATCCGGACGCATCGGTGTCCGAAACTACCGAAACATTTCCTTCGGTTAATCCCCGCTTGGGCGTGCGATACAACACTGACAGCGCTGGTTATCAACCATTCACCAGCTTTGAAGGCTTTTTGCCTTTGTTTCAAAGTCCTGGGCAGAATGTAACCTTCCTAGAAGGACGAATGCTATTAGATTACGATTCCAATATATCGGCGAACCTGGTATTAGGACATCGTTTTCTAACTAACGAAGGCAAGCGTGTCATCGGTACTTACGTTTCTTATGATAAGCGCGACACCGGCTCAAACGTTTTCAACCAGCTTGGATTAGGTTTTGAAAGTTTGGGGAACTGGGATTTTCGGGCGAATGCTTATCTACCTGTAAATAATGGTCGCCAAACAACTCCCAATGGTTACACAGGTGGTGCGGTTTTCTCTGGAAACTCTTTGGTCTTACAGCGCCGATATGAGGTGGCGTTGCACGGAATAGACGCAGAAATTGGTGCGCGTCTAGCTAAATTTGGTCGCGGCGACATCCGCGCTTACGCAGGCGCATATTATTTCGGTGGCGACAATGTTAGCGATAGCATCGGTTTTAAAGGAAGATTAGAGGCTAACCCCACTGACGCTTTGACCCTTGGTGTATCGGTGCAAAATGACCCACTGTTTGACACTACAGCAGCCTTCACCGTTGGACTTAGCTTCCCCAGTAGCGGTGCAAGTCGAGCTAGGTCTAATCAAAATCGCCTTATTGCTCGGATGTCCGAGCGTACAGAGCGTCAAGCCACCATTCCTGTACTTGAAGATGTCCAGTTTGATTTCTCGCAACCCGCGATTGTAATCAATACTGCTACTGGTCAAGCTCAACAACTGAGTGTTATCCAGGTGGGTTCTACTACCACCAATCTAACAAGTGCGATCGCATCAGCAGGTTCTGGTAACATTGTTTACGTGACTGGTGCTGCGAATTTGCTTCCCTTCGCTGTTTCTCCTGGCGTACAAGTGCTATCTAGCGGTCCAGTCCAAACAGTAAGCACAGTCCAAGCAGGAAACATTGTTCTACCTGGGTCTGGTAGCGGTGTATTTCCAGTGGTAACGGGAACTCCTGCTATAGCAGGTAGAGGACTTATTACAGTTGCTAGTAATAGCACCGTATCAGGTTTTGATGTCAGAATTCCTACTACCTCCCCTACATTTACAGTCGGCACTGGAGTTCCAACAAATGTTGATGCACGGGGTATTGTCGGTAGCGGTGTTAACAATGTCGTTATTTCCAATAACATAGTTAGCAACGCTCGTCGAGAAGCAATTGACTTATCTGGGGCTACTGGTAATATTGCGATTAACAACAACACTATTAGAGATAGTGGTGTTAATGCTGGGGAAAATGCTATTCGCGTACTCAATAGCACAGGAACAGTCAATCTAGGTATTGCTAACAACACCATTACCAACAACAACGGTATTGCGGTTAGTTTGTCGGGTACTGCCCAAGGTACTGCTAATGTAGCGAACAACTCGATTAACACAACTAGAACAGGTATTAGCTTACGAGCAAGCGAAAATGCTAATCTGACATCTACTACTAGTGGTAATACTATTAACGGTACTACTGCATCTAGAGAAGGTATTACCTTGCGTGCTTTTGATAATGCCCAAGCTAATACAACCATCTCTAACAATACAATCCGTAATATTGCTGGCAGCGGTATTATTCTAGAAGCAAGTGGTACCGCCAGACCGCAAATTACGGTATCTGGTAACACTATTGACCGTGCAAGAACCAGCGGTATTGCCGTAAATGCAATCGGTAACTCCGAGTTGCGAGCCAGTGTTACTGGTAACACAATCTCTAACACCACTGGTACTACTGGTGCTACTGGTACTGGTGGTATCGGTATCGATGCTAATGCATCAGAGGCAGCAAGACTCCGTCTCGGACTGACTTCTAACACAATTAGCAACAATAGCAGCTTAGGCGTTTCTGTATTAGCTTCTGATACTTCCGATGTATCAGTAATTGCTAACTCCAATACCCTAACAAACAACAACACTGGAACTGGAACCGGGACTAATCCAACTCCTAGTGCCTTTGACGTTGCAGCAGATCCATTATCTCTTGCTACTAGACCAAAAGTTTGTGTGAGATTGAATGGTAATACAGCCACAGGAAACTCTGTTGCTGATTACAGCTTATTCAACGGTAATTCAGCAGCGAATGGAGCAACATTCCAAGTTGAGAATGCTGTCTTCTCGACAAACACTGGCAGAATTACCTTACAAGCATTTAACGGTACAAACCTAGTACCTACAACTGTAACGCCAACTGCTATTGGCAGTGCAACTCTATCTGCTAGTTCGGGATTCACCAGTGTAGCTAGCGGTACTTGTGTTGCTCCTTAGAAGAGTTAGGAGTTAGGAGTTAGGAGTTAAGAGTTAGGAGTTAGGAGTTAGGAGTTAAGAGTTAGGAGTTAGGAATGTAAAACTCTGAATTCTTGACTTAAAACTTGTAACTCGTTGGACTGTCATTTCAAGATATTTCCTACTCATGTTTCTACTTCGACGGTGCGAATGTGCTTGTGTAGATAATCCTGCGGTGTTGGCTCAAAGTCAGCGGAAAACTCAACTGTTATGGATAACTTTAGCTTTACTTGCGGTTTTCTTTTTCGTTGAGTGGACCGTGGGTTTGTGGAGTCGCAGTTTATCTTTACAAGCGGATGCAGGACATATGTTTTCTGATGTCGCTGCTTTGGGGATATCGCTTATAGCTAGTTGGTTAGCACAGCAACCTGCAAAGGGTAAAGCAACTTTTGGCTATCGTCGCGTCGAAATTTTGGCAGCTTTAGTCAATGGATTGAGTTTGCTGTTCATTGCTGCTTTTATTACTTGGGAAGCGATGCAGCGTTGGCAAAGTCCAAATACTATTTTGGGCTTGCCAATGTTAATTGTAGCCACCTTGGGTTTGATAATTAATCTGCTCAATATTGCTTTGCTACATCCCCACAGTCACGATGATTTAAATTTACGGGGTGCATTGCTTCATATCATTTCCGATACTGTCAGTTCTGTAAGTGTAATTTTAGCGGCTTTAGCCATTCACTTGTGGAATTGGTTGTGGGCTGATTTGGTAGTGAGTTTAGTTGTTGCGATTTTGACTGCTTTAAGTGCTTTACCTTTAGTTCAAGAAAGTCTGAAGATTCTCTTGGAATATGCACCGGAAACAGTTGAACCACAGGAGGTAGAAACGTCCCTCAAATTATTTCAGGGTGTAACTGAGGTTGAAAAACTCCACATTTGGACAGTTGGATCGGGGCAAGTGATGCTATGCGCCAATCTGACCGTGGAATGTCAAACAGTAGAGGAACGCGATCGCCTGTTAAGGAAATTGCAAAATCACCTCAATCGTTTATTTGGTATTACCGAAAGCTCTTTGCAACTAACTAGTCGTAACATAACGGTAAAGCCACTTCACCCGTTATTTGAACAGAGTTTAGTTACTGCGGTAATTATCAAATAAATAGTCTTCTACAAGAAAATTGAGAATCTAAATATCAATTTCCACCTGTAGTGAATGATGCTATCTGTCACTTGATTAATTAATAGGAGGAAATCAATGATTAGCCTACTGCAAAAATACAAACAGTGGTTGGCGTGCTTTTTAGCTGGTTTATTATGTGTTTTATTTTCCTCTACGGCTTTTGCTAAACAGCCGCAAGTTTCAACATCAATAGATGTTGCTGTTGCTCTTCAACAGCAAGAATCTCTCGAATCGAGTTATGCACGCTTTGCTGCTTCTCATTTAGAACCTAACTTTTACCAGTAGGAACATTAATCGCTATCTGGCTACTTTTTCGTAATCACTCTTCTAATTTTTCTGGGGTAATTTTGATGATTGCGTTGTTCAAAAACAGCAAAAGAATTCTTGCATTGGCACTATCTACCCTTTTCTTTAGCTTAGGTATGTTGCCCGGTTGGCAACTACCAGCTTATGCGGGTAATGGCATCAACGTTATCTTAATGATTGGCGATGGTATGGGCTGGGAAATGGCTCGCGCAGCGGCAGTTGCAAAAGGCGCTCCCATGTATACCAGTGGTAAAGGTCAAGGCTTAAGTTTCCAAAATCTGAATGGTTACACCCAGATGAGTACTTATGGCACTACCATTCAAAGCGGTGGTAACACAGGCACCTTTAACACAGGAAACTCTGCTCTCACCACCGCTAACCCTATAACAGGTCTGAGTCCGATTCGTCCTGGCTTTAATTTCACACCTTTACCCTTCAATCCTGGTACTACTGCTACTGGAGGCGCTACCTCTGGTGGTAACTTGGTGGGCTTCGAGCCAGCTAAGGGCGGTCCCAATCCTTGGACACCGATAACTCCTGCAAGTCCAGGCAGCTTTGATAAAGAGTACATCAAGTACAGCTACCCCGACTCAGCTAACACAGCTACAACTATGTACACAGGTGTTAAGAGTTACAACAATGCAATGGGGGTAGATATCTACGAACAAAGAGTAACAACAGTTCTGGAGAAAGCTGCCCTCCAAGGTAAAGCTACAGGCTTAGTTACCTCTGTTCCTATCACTCATGCGACTCCTGGGGCTGCGGCATCTTTCGTTAACCGTCGTGCTAAATACGACAGTAATGCTCCCGATCTAGATAGTATTCTTCAGCAGGCGTTGAGTATATTTAAGCCTACTGTCTTGCTGGGTGGCGGTCATCCTCTCGACCATCAAAACACAACTGCTGCTGGACCGATCAATAACTACACTTACATCCAGCAGTCAACCTACGACGAATTAAGAACTAAGCCCACTTCTAACCGTTACGGGTACAGATTTTTAGAGCGCGGTCCAAACGCATCTCAAACTTTACTTAGTACTGCTGCTGCTGTTAACCCTAATGCCGGAGAAAAACTCTTGGGTTTATATGGCGCTCGCGGGCAAGACGGCAACTTGCCTGTAGCAACTGCCAACGGCGATTTTAGTCGCACAGGTTTGGCTCAATTCAGTCTATCTAGTTCTACAACTGCCACTAACCAGATTCCTAACCCTGACACAGTTCGTCCTCTATCTGCTGGCGAAACCACTGCTTCGTTTATCAATAGAGAAGTGAACGAAAACCCAACTCTTGCCGATTTAACTCAAGCAGCTTTGACAGTTTTAGGTAAAGACCCTGATGGCTTCTGGCTAATGGTTGAAGGTGGAGATGTTGATTGGGCTGCTCATGATAACAATATGGACAATCTTATTGGTACCATGAATAGCTTCGATCGAGCTGTACAAACCTCCATCGATTGGATTGCTAACAATGGTGGCTGGCAGAAGAACTTGCTAATTGTTACTGCTGACCACGACCACTACCTGACTCTCAATCCTAATTTGCCCGAATTGTTGGCAGCAACCGGTGGTGAAGACTTGACCTACAACAAGCATACACCCGATACAGCAGGTCATTTCTGGGGTTCAGACCCTACTAAGAAGTACCTTTGGGGTAATCATACTAACCGTTTAGTACCTGTGTACTATCAAGGTGGTCCTGTGAACCTTGCTAAGTTTGTTGGTCAGAATTACACCTACGTTGATAATCGTCCGGGTGGTCCTGTAAGAACTTTCAGTATTCCTGGCGTTCCCAATACTATTGACCAAGCTCACATTTATCAAGTAATGCTGGAGACAATCAACGCAGGAGTAACTCGAAGAACGCGGTAAAAGCAGGAAATCGTAGGATAGGCATTTTACCTGTCCTTATTTGTAATATAGACTACGCGAGAAACTAGATCCCCGACAACTTTTATAAAGTCGGGGATTTAGTTATTACTCGGATTTACGCAGCAGCTATGATATTACGTGCTAAATCTAACCCTAGCTTCAAATCTTCCACAATATGACCATTAGTTATACACTGATTAATTAAAAAAGGTATTTTTATATTTTTATTTAAAAATATATTCTGATGATAGAAGAAAGTAATGTATTTTCAAAGACAACATTTATTCATCTTAAAACGTATAATTTTTCATGTCGTTCTATATTTGGTTGGAGTAATGTATTGCCTATAACATAAATTGTAGCGGCAAAAGATTTAAGCTTAAAAACCTTGCCTTTGCTCGACATGTAGACATTATTAAAATTTTTGACAGTTATATTTGCTATCATTTCCTAATATAAATCGGAAATCAATTCATGTTTGCAAAAGATTTACAACGGACATTTAAACAGTATCTAGCTAAAACTCCAGCAAAAATATCCACAATAAAAACTATAGAATTTGGCTTCAGTAAATTGTTAAAATCAGTACCATTTTTGCTAGCTTGTGCTGTATTTTTGACCGTTATTGCTTTTAATAGTCCAACTCTGCTCTTTTGTCTGCTGATAGCAAGTTGCATTACTACAAGCATTTACCAGATTGGAAAAAAGGCGCATTTACCGCAGCATTGGGTGATTATTTGCCAAATTCTTGCAGTTGCTTTAATCTTGAGTTCGTTCTTTTTAGATTATTTCGCAGATCCTGCTCTAGCGCAATTTTTTGGTAAAGCTGAGACGTTTTTCAAGAATAGCCTTGCTCAAGGTGCGAATCAAAGTAGTGCTAACCCAGCGATTAGTCTGATATTCAACATTTTACGAGCGCTCTACTTACTCTACATTGCGATATCGCTGGTTGGAGTAATTAATGCAGTTCGTAAAGATGAAGATTGGCAAGTTATTGCCCGAACACCTTTGATGGTCGTCGTTGCTGTCACTATTGCTGATGTGTTGACAGGTTTTATTACTGGATAATTTATGACTAAATGCCAGTAAGAGTTAAAGGACACGAAGGGAGGGAAGAAAGAAGAAAGTAGGAAAGTGAGAGATAAAATTACTATTGTTTGGTCTAAAGTTGAAAATTATTTATGACTGCTGAACGCGACAGAGAATTTCGTCCGGTTAATCAAATTCTGGGAACCCAACCTTCTTTAGGACCGATTCCAGCTAACCAAATTTTCCCTTGGACAGTCATTGCTTTAGCTTCCTATTTTATTGTTAATGGTGTATTTGGGGGTTTATTCGCTGATGAATGGCAAAAATGGTTGTGGACTGTATTAATTGCAGGTTCGGGAATCACAACTTGGTGGATATTAACTGGGGGAAGAAGTTGGAAATTTTTGAGCAAATTTATCGGTGTTCCCACTTGGACAAGAGGTGTTGCTCGTTATCACAGCTTTGTAGAGTTTTATTATGAAACCAAAAATCGGAAAACAAAGCGTAAACATCGCAGGTCAAGAAAGTAGGTTTACACCTTTTGAAGATGCTTTAAATCTAGCTACTATGGTGCGGGTTGCGCTGAATGGTAGAGATATCGGTGCTTATATTTTAACGAAAGGTAATCAAAAAGATAAGTTTTGTTTTGTTTTTGGATTTGATTGTAAAGGTATTCACACAACTTTAAGAAGCGAACAAATTGACACAATTTGTCAGAATATCGAATCAGCGTTAAAAGACCTACCGGGTGAGGAAAGAATAACTTTTCACTTGGGTTCTTTTTCTTCATCGCAAAAGCGACAGCAAGAACTTGCATCGTTGGTAGAAAATTCTCCAACACCAGAAATTCAATATTTATTGACATCCGAACGTGCAAGAGTACAGGAACTAACTCGTTCTGGGATTCGTAAACCTAAATTTCTCCGGGTGTATGTAACATATACTATTGAACCAGATTCGGCTGCTACCAATGATTTGATTGAGAAATTTATCGCTAAAGCTGAATCTTGGTGGATAGAATTTAAAGGTGAAACCGAAGAAAGACAAAACCAGCGTTTAGAAAATATTATTCTTAATGCTTATCAAGAAGGATTTCGGCGTTGGGAACAGATTTTAGCAAATAAAATGGGTTTGGAATTTCGAGCTTTGACTGCTAACGAGCTTTGGCAGGAAGCTTGGAACAGGTTTAATAATACAGAAGCGATACAAATTCCCCAACTTTTAATTTTAGATGAAAATGGTTTGCAGGAACAAGTTTATTCTGACTTACCAAGCACAAAATTATTATTAGAAAATATCCATAGTAGTACGTTACTTATCGACTCAAATGTACCCGTAGCTAATCGGCAATGGGTACATTTGAAAAATCGCTATATTGGAGTGATGACATTTCTAGAAAAACCCGGAGGTTGGCAAAGTAAAACTTCACAACTACGTTACCTCTGGGAACTTTTTGCTAGGGATACAGTTGTCGATACAGAAATATTCTGTGAATTAACCGCTGCAAATCAGACTTTAGTAAAAACAACCTTACAACGGGTATTAAAGCAGTCAAATGTAACGGCAAAAATAGCCGAGCAAAAAAGTAATACAATTGATGTTGGCGCGCAAATCAAACTTAGAAAATCAGTAGCAGCGCAGGAACAATTATATGAAGGTGCCGTACCAATACATGTAGGAATTACAATTTTAGTACATCGTCAAAGTGCTGAAAAATTGGCTGAAGCTTGTCGGTATATAGAAAACTGTTTTCAACGTCCAGCACGGGTAGTT
Source organism: uncultured Calothrix sp. (assembly GCA_964242965.1). Classification (GTDB taxonomy): domain Bacteria; phylum Cyanobacteriota; class Cyanobacteriia; order Cyanobacteriales; family Nostocaceae; genus JANNFJ01. The sequence goes on from CAXTCQ010000051.1 coordinate 24,489, forward strand.
AGAGAAAAAGAATATGCCTGGAAAATTTGGTTGCAAACACTACCTATTGTTTGGGAAGTTTTATTAGCGAAACCCTTCAATCGTCGCCAACTTTATCTCACTAATGAAGTTTGGGGATTAATGCCGCTAGTTACCACAAAAGTAGGAGATAACAAAGGATTTGAATTGATTGCCGACGAAGGGGGGACACCTGTAAATATAGATTTATTTAGCCAGCATAAAAACTTAGCCTTGTTTGCAACAACTCGTGCAGGGAAATCGGTTTTAGTTTCAGGGATTTTAACTCAAGCTCTAGCACATAATATCCCAGTTGTCGCATTAGATTTTCCCAAACCCGATGGAACATCGACCTTCACCGACTACACAGAATTCATGGAAGATAACGGAGCTTATTTTGATATTTCCAAGCAATCAAATAACTTATTTGAACAACCAGATTTACGATTTTTGAGCGAAGAAGACCAACGCGATCGCTTCCAAGATTATGTCGTCTTTCTCGAATCAGCTTTGATGACGATGGTTTTGGGTTCATCGACTGAAAATCAACTACTTTCGCAAACTGTACGCTCATTAATCAATCTAGCTTTAGGTACATTTTTTGCCGACAAAGGAATTCAACAACGCTACGAAGCAGCAATAATAGGAGGATTCGGTTCCGAAGCATGGCAGAAAACCCCCACCTTAAAAGATTTTCTCACCTTCTGCACGCGGGAGCATCTGAATTTACACACAAGTGGAGAGAGAGTTGACGACGCACTCGAAGTTATCAACTTGCGGTTTCGCTTCTGGTTGCAAAGTCGAGTCGGACAAGCAGTTTCCGCACCTTCGAGCTTTCCTACTAACGCTCCCCTATTAGTTTTTGCTCTCAGAAACCTATCAGATAGTGAAGATGCAGCATTATTATCTCTAAGTGCATATTCCGCAGCATTGCGACGTGCGTTAAGCAGTCCAGCTTCAATATTTTTTATCGACGAAGCACCAATATTATTTGAATTCGAGCAAATCTCCGACCTAGTTGGTAGACTTTGTGCGAATGGAGCAAAAGCAGGAGTCAGAGTTATTCTATCCGCACAAGACCCCGACACCATAGCTCGTTCGAGAAGTGCATCAAAAATCTTACAAAACCTCACAACCCGGTTAATCGGACGCATTCAACCTGTTGCAGTAGATAGTTTCGTCAACATTTTAAAATATCCCCGCGAAATTATTACCCGCAACGCATCCGAAAGCTTCATTCCCCGCAAAGAAGATATTTACAGTCAATGGTTACTCGACGATAACGGAGTATATACCTACTGTCGCTACTACCCAGGATACGAACAACTAGCAGTAGTTGCCAACAACCCAGCAGAACAAACAGCACGCGATCGCACCATGAAACAATACAGCGACAAATACGAAGCAATATCGCATTTTGCACGGGAATTAATCAACTCAATCCGTGGAAGATAAAATACTATTTCTCCCTTCCTCTCTTCCTCTCTTCCTCTGCGTACTCTGCGACTCTGTGGTACGTTCCTCTTAAAAAATATATGCCAAAAATAAATCACAAAATACTATATTTAACTTCATCACTCACCTTCCTATTAACATTACCCGCAATGGCTAACTTAGGAGACGTTTGGACAAACTTCCAATATTACGGTACGGATTTACAAAACTATCTCAAAACAAATATTCCTGACACATTAAAACCATTAGAAGTACAATCGCAAACAGCAATCACCAATTCTACAGGTTCGCTCAAAATTCCAAACCCCAATGTAGCTGGAAATGCTGTTAGTCAGCAAGTAACTCAATACTCAATATCAGATAAATTTGAAAATAACCCAGCAGTACACGGTGTAATGGTAAGGAATAACATCGACCGTCAAATAACTCGTAGTTCAGTTGAAGGTACTATTGCCAGTAATGGACAAAGAAGATTAAGCATAGTATTACAAAATACTGAAATAGCAGCTAATAATATAACCAGGTATGCTAACAGCGCTACTACAAATAAACAAGCTATCGACGGACAAATTAAGGGAGTAGTTATTCTTCCACCGACTGGAAATCCAATAGCAGATGCTTCTAATCTCCTTCTAAATAGCCAAGCTCAAATACAACTAACGCGACTTACCTGGGAAGGATTATCAGATTTAAATTTGCAAAATATCAATATTCAAAACGAGCAATCGAAAATGATAGGTGAGACATTAGGAAATACAATTCAAATTCATGAGTCTTTACAATATTCAAATTTGAATTTAGCAAATATTTCTGAACAAATGGATGAAGTAAATCGTGCGAGACGAGTAGATACATCGGCAGAAGTTGCGAGACTTTTACGAGTGACTTCTCAAACTGATTTGTTAGGAAGGAAGAATTAGGGGATAAACCACAGAGACGCAGAGGACACGGAGAAGAAAGAAGAGAGAAGAGGGAAGACAGAAGAGAAAGTATTCAGTTTTAATGAATGATTAGGATTGTTATAGATGTCTGAGATAATGCACTTTCATACTTTCTTAAATACTTTGGCTCAAATTGGAGTCAATAATATCTTTAGTAATGGTGTCACAACCACACAAAATATTACAGATGGTTGGGATAAATTGTGGATAGATTTATTACAAAATAATACCAACAATAATATATACGGTGTACTAACGAAATTAGGAATATTTTTTGCTGTTGGCACATTACTTTTCTTTATGGCTCAATGGTTAAGAGATGTTTTGGATAATGAATATTCTCGTCCGCTTTCAGGTTTGATTTGGCCGCTTGTGGTGGTATTGTTATTAGCTAATCCTGGAAATGGAACTTTACTATCTAATCTAACATTAGGAATCAGGAATTTTGTTAATACAATCAATCAACAAGTCATAATTACAGCGGATGTAAATAAAACCTATCAGCAAGCTTTAAATTTGAGTGTTGCGGAAGAAGTTGCTGGTGCTTTACTACGTCCTTGCGAATCATTAACTGGAGAACAACAGAATCAATGTTTAACAAAAGCTAAAGAAAAGGTAGATTTACTTTGGCAAGATTATCGAAATGCGTATGGTTCTCAACCTTGGATTGATCGGCTGGAAACTAAAGTAAATAATCTAGTTATTAACAGTGCTAATGTTTCCGAGTTTGAATTTAATTCTTTACTAGGTTCGACAGTTCAAACTAGCATCAAAAATATCTTAATTTCTTTTCAATCTGCTTTTACTAATTTAATTGAAGTGACAATGCTACTGATAGCAATATTAGGACCATTAGCTATAGGTGGTTCTCTATTACCTGTCGCTGCTAAACCAATTTTTGCATGGTTAATTGGATTATTTACTTTGGGAATTACCAAAATTTCTTTTAATATTATCGTCATCTTAACAGCGTCGGTTATTATTAATAATCTTGACTCCGACCCAGATTTAATGTGGTTTATGATTTTCTTGGGAATTTTGGCACCAATTTTATCTTTAGTATTAGGTGCTGTAAGCGGATTCGCTATTTTTCAAGCTATCAATAATACAGATGTTTGGATCAAAGCACGAATTTAGTAAATGGTAAGTTATTTGGTAATTTAAATGGCACGATTACTCAAAGAAAGAAAAACGACAACGGATATCTTGACGATATTTGCTTTTACTACTTTTGGCTTACATTTACTAACTTTGTTTCTGTTGATTTTTCAGGGTCTGACTATTCATAGGCTAAGTAATAGAAAAGCACCAAATTTAGTACAGTTAATTGATGGAAAAGCAGTTACCACTGTAAATAATCTCGAACGCGAACCTGAAGAAGTTAGCGATTTTGTTAGTAAAACAATGAGTGCGATGTTTGATTGGTCTGGTACTCTGCCAGCACAAACTATCGAACAAGTAACAAATCCTCAACCCGATACGGGAATATCGATTAAAACATCCCAAGGTTTTTTGAAAAAAGTTACTACTAGTAGTTGGGTTACAAGTTTTGCACTTTCACAAGATTTTCGTAAGGGTTTCTTAGCACTAATTGCGGATATGACTCCAGCAGAAGTTTTCACTAAGAATAACAACCAAGCAATACAAGCACGGTTAATTATTCAGCGTGTTTACCCTCCCCAAAAAGTCGCACCCGGTCAATGGAAAGTTGGGATGGTTGCTAATATTGTTCAATTTCAACCGGGAGACAATCGTAAGATTTTAACTCCTTTTAATAAAGATTTTTTAGTCAGAGTAGTAGATAGCTTTGAGCATCCTTTACCTGATGAGATTACTAATTTACAAAAAGCAGTTTATCAGATTCGTGCTGAGAAACTAGAAATCTACGAAATACTTGATTTGTGCTTAACTGATACTTCGGAAGATAAATCTAATCGCTGTGGGGATAATGTCAACTCAGGTTCATTTACTAGATAGTGGAATGTCATTTGTTTGTTATCAGTTGTCAGTTGTCAGTGGTAATTATCAACTCCTAACTCCCAACTCCCAACTCGTAACTCCTAACACAAGAACTCCCAACTCCCAACTCCTAACTCCCAACTCCTAACTCCCAACTCTCAACTCCTAACTTCTAACTCCTAACTCCCAACTCCTAACTTATGCAGTTACTCAATTTCAAAACAAATACAAAAAATATTCTACCTATATTTGCGGTAGCGACTTTTAGCGTGCATCTCATCAGCTTTTTGGTACTGATGTTTCACTGGTCGATGTTGCAAAGGTTTAGTAATCAACAGGTACAGGGTTTTGTACAACTTGTCGATGGTCGTGCGATCGCAGTGGATTCGCAAGAATATTCAGAACGTCGTCAAGAGACAATTCAGCGGATGGTAGGTGAAACGTTAACTTTAATGTTTACTTCATCGTCCAAGCAACCAGCAGAAACAGTCTGGCAAATTAGCTCGCAAGTTTTATCTGATAATTTGCAACCAAAAATTAAACCGGAAATTATTCAAGTCGGTTCGACAAATAACCTAAATAATACAAATATTAGTTTTGAAAGTTTGTTACTATTACAAAGTATATCTCAACCTGAAAAAATCGAAGAAGGTAAATGGCAAGTTGAAGTTACTGCCCATCGTTTGATTTTCACAGCTACTGATAAAAATGGACAGGAATTTCCTTTTAATAAAAGAATTTTAATCAGAGCAATTGACAACCCGAAAATTGTTCTTCCAACTGCACCTACTGCCCTAGATTTAGCTGTTTATCGACTTGGGGAAGCTAAACTAGAAATTTACAATATTTGCAATATTAAAGATAAAAACTGTAATTGAGTACATCAATACAAATAAGATCGGAGCTTGTAAAGGTTGTCATTGGTCATTTGTTATTAGTCATTTTCATTAGTTATTGGTAAGGATTTTATTTATAGCATTCCTAAATCTTTTGTAAAAACCTCTATTCCCTCTTACTCTGTGAACTCTGTGTCTCTGTGGTAAATTTTTCAGCTAGTTTTTTTACGAATCATTTAGGATTGCTATATATTTACATTCTGTAATTTAGTTCTCTTTATTTTCACTTACCTATTTAGTACAATCTAAAATCTAAAATTGATATGACGCAATTTTCAATACCTGATTTTTCCACAACATCTAATCCCGAACACCAAGAAGTCAATTCATCATGGGAATTGCGGATGGCAAAACTGGTTGGGTTTGAACCCGAAGTCACCCCAAACCAAATCGAAGCAAGCAATGAAGCGACTCAAACAGTAGATGAATCCCCGCAAAATTCAGACGACCGTCAATCTCTTTCATCTAATCCCTTTGCAAAAGCAGGTTTAGTAGGTGCGACTACGCTGCTGATAGTTATAGGTGCTGGGACTTTACTATCACGAATGATGGTTAGTACTAGTGAAAAGCCAAAAGATAATGTTGTTAATAAAGAAAAATTACCAATTGTTAAAGAACCATTACCAGGAGCAGAAATTGAGCTACTGAAAACAAAACTTGCTTTAGCTGACCAAGCAAAAGCAGTCAAAGCAGCACAGCTTCAGTTAAAAACAGCACAAGTAGACTCAACTCCACAGGTCAATAATGTGGCACGGACTGTCCCCAGTGCCACAACATCTCTAGAAAAACCAAGGGTTATCATCCAAAGAATACCTGTAGCCGCACGAACTCAAGCACCAAGGGTTATAGTACAAAGAATACCTGGTGAAGTCAGAACAGTCTACGTACCTCGGATTGTGACGGTAGAACGCATCGTCAAAGTCCCCCAGGAAAAAGTTGCCGTAACTCCACCTTCAAAGTCTCCTCAGCTAAAAGTTATACCTCGTGAACCTGTAATTCCCCCATCTAGAACAACTAACTTACCGAAATTAGCCAGCGATGTTCAGATACCCCCTACCCCCGAACCAAAACCGACTGTAGAAAATGAGGCAAATTTTCTACCAGTAACACCCATATCCCCTAATCAACAAGAATCCCCTACTCAAACAACTCAACAACCTGGTAAGTCTGTGACTGTGGGAACTAGTGTTAAAGCTGTTTTAGCGAATGGTTTATTTGGAGAGACAACTAAATCTAGTAATGACGACAGTACAAACGACTCCAAATTTGTGGTGCGTTTAAAGCAACCAATAAAAAATGCCAACAATACCATCGCATTACCTGCGGGTACTGAATTACTAACTCAGATTCGGAGAATTGGTGAAAGCGGGATGGTGCAGTTGGAGGTAGTTTCGGTAATCTCCCTCCAAAATGGTAATGTCAAAGAAAATAACTTACCAAAAGGAGCATTAAAAATTCGCGCTTCTCAAGGTAAACCTTTAATCGCTAGTAAATTCCCTAACAACGGGGGAGCGATCGCTTCGATGGATACAGGATTATTTGTCTTAGGTGGGATTAGCAAAGCAGCAGAATTAGTTAACCGTCCCGAGTCAACGCTAAACATCAACGGTAATAATGTTATTACCCAAACTAACCCCAGACCAAATATCCTAACTGGAGTTTTAGAAGGTGGTCTAACTACAGTAGTCCCTCAAATTACTGTCCGCAATCAACAGGCAATTTCTGAGATGACTACACGCGGTAACATTTGGGTTATACCAGCAGGTAAAGAAGTGGAAGTATATGTCAATCAAATAACGCAATTTTAAATCTCAAATAAGCATCCCTGTTGTCGTATCTGGCATCGCGTCTCTACTCTTAACTCCCTACACTCTACTCCGGTTCCCAAACTTCACCATATTGTTGTCGCAATGCGAACCATGCTTCGACTTGTCCTGGTTCGTATTCTCCAGGTTTTCCCCATTGTAAAAATAAACTCAAAGCCGATTCTTGCTTTTCATCCAAAAGTCGAATTGCATAAGTTGTAAAATTGCCGCGTTTCGCTTCACCTGTTTCAAATTTCACTTGCGTAATTTTGTCCATATTTAAGTGAAATTCAAAACCCTCGGTATGCATATTCGCGTATTTGCCTTTGGGTAACTCAGCATAAAATAGCTTTTCAATTTTGCCGCGAGCTTCTAAAACTGCGGCACTACTTGTGACTATCAAACGCAATGTACCTAAACTTTCGCAAGCTTCTAAAAATTCTTTTAATGTTTTAGTCATTTGTTAGTTGTCCTTTATTAGTTGTCAGTTATACAATTTTTTTCGTAGGTTGGGTGAAGCGAAGCGTAACCCAACATTATGGTTGGGTTTCACTTCGTTACACCCAACCTACTTTAATCTACTAATAAAAATGTTAAAAAGTAAAATAGAAATGCGATCGCCGACAGGCAAGACATTCATCTTACGGCTACTACTTTTCATACCGTTCGTAGGCAGCAACAATTCGCTGAACTAACGCATGTCGCACGACATCTTTTTGCGAAAATTCACAAAATGAAATGCCCTCGACGCCTTTTAAAACCTGTAAAGCTACAGTCAATCCCGATTGCTGATTTGGTAACAAATCTGTCTGCGTAATGTCGCCAGTTACTATCATCCGCGAATTAAAACCCAAACGAGTTAAAACCATCTTCATTTGCGCTGGGGTAGTATTTTGAGCTTCGTCAACAATGACAAAAGCGTTGCTAAGGGTACGCCCGCGCATGTATGCTAGGGGTGCAACTTCAATCACACCGCGTTCCATCAAATTAGGTACTTTTTCGGGGTCGATAAACTCGTTGATGGCATCGTAAAGCGGACGTAAATAGGGGTTGACCTTTTGCTGCAAATCTCCAGGCAAAAAACCAAGTTTCTCCCCTGCTTCCACTGCCGGACGGGTCAAAATTATCCTTTCAAACTCGTTACTCAGTAACGCTTGAACGGCAACCACAACTGCAAGAAAAGTTTTACCAGTACCCGCAGGACCGCTACAGAAGATTAAATCGGAGGAGCGAAGTGCTTGAATATACTGCCGCTGACGAAACGTTTTCGCACGAATGACTTCACCGCGTCGAGTTTTAGCAAGGACATCGCGCTGTAGGTCTTGTAAATCGACTTCACGATGGGTATCGAGTGCTTGGCAAGCAGTGAGAATATCCGTGTTAGAAATATTACTACCTTTTCCCCATAAGTCTTCGAGCGATCGCACTAGGCGACTTGCCAAATCGACTTGGTTTTCAGTACCAGAAATGTATAATTCTTGTCCGCGCATCACGAAACTTGCTCCTGTCTGCCGAGATAGGATTTTCAGGTTTTCTTCTTGATTACCTGCAAGTGCGATCGCGCTTTCGATATTCGGCAGTTCAATAGTTAAAACACCTGCCATAAAAATTCAATATTCAATATTTATCCAATATTTATTTCAAAACACCAAAAGTAGAGACGTGAACCATTGCGTCTCTACTTGGCTTTTGGTCTAGACATAGCACCTTGAATAATTAGAATTACTCCTAATTACTCCGTCTGGCTACATCTAATTTCAACTTAAACGGGTACGAGGTTTAACGATACGGCTAGGGTCGGGGCGACTCACATCGCCGTCTCCACTCCTGTCTCTCGACCTTGGTGGAGGCAATCGTTCTTCATTATCTTCTTCAAAAGATAAACCATCTCGACCAGCACCATTGCTGCCGTAGATATCCAAATAAACAGACTGTCCTGCCAACTGGGCTACCGCTGCGATGCAAGTGCGAATCGCTTGAATATTGCGTCCGCCTCGCCCAAACACTTTTCCTTTGTCTGCGCTGTCAAAAGCAATACGAATCCAAGCCCGATTGTGGGTGTAGGACATCTCACAATCGATACTCAAAGATTTAGGAGATTCTAAAAACGGCTCCATCAAGTACCTGACCAAACTAATGTAGTCAGGACTAGACGTTGAAGGTTTAATTACGGCTTTAGGATACGGGTTTTGCACTGAGCTGTTCAAATACATTAGCTTTTACCAGGAGGCGACGCACAGTATCGGTAGGTTGAGCGCCTTGCTGCAATCGTCTGACGATTCCAGGTATATCCAGTCTGACTTCATCGGTTCTGGGGTTATAAAATCCCAACTCTTCTAAGGGACGACCATCGCGGCGAGCGAGGTTGTTGATAGCGATAATCCGATAACTTGCTTCTCGCTTTTTACCGAATCGCTTTAAACGCAATTTAACCATGATTAAGGAATTATACTCCTAATTACTTCGGAATTGTTTTTTTAGCAGTTGGTTGGTACTGAAATGCTCATTTTAGCACCTGTCTAGTAATAACTGCTATTAGATTAGTTAAGAAGGCAGTAGGCAGTAGGCAGTAGGCAGTAAGCAGTAAGCAGTAGGCAGTAGGCAGTAGGCAGTAGGGGAGGGAAAATAAATACAAGACTTATTTTGACTCCCTTTATTCCCTCTACTCCCTTTATTCCCCCAGAGCTGTTTCATTTTCCCTTGAAAATTAAGTTTGGCCCGCAATATTGTAGGGGCACGGCACTGCCGTGCCCCTACGACTGCTCAAATTCAAACGAGAAAATAAGACTTCGGTGATTTTTCGTTTGAAGAATGAAACAGCCCTGCCCTTATTCCCCTTGCTCCCCCCTACTTCCTACTCCCTACTCCCTTCTTTCTTCCTAAAGCGTCCCAAAGCCTTTTTTCTTCTTATCTTTCTTTGGCTTCTTCTTACCACCACCGCCAGCAGCACCTTCGTAACCCCGCCAACCCGGAGCCATTGGACGGTTGTTACCTGCACCCGCAAATGGGTTGCCCATTCCACCGCCAAACATTCCTCCTCCTCCTCCTGCCATTCCGGGGAAGCCTCCTTGACCCATTTGCTGCATCATGGTACGCATTCGCTGGAAGTCACTAACTAACTTGCTGATATCGTTCTCTCGATAGCCCGAACCCTTCGCTACCCGTCGTCGCCGACTTGGAGAACTCGCCAACAAATCGGGGTCGTGGCGTTCCTGGCGTGTCATCGAATTAATCATCGCTTCGCAGCGCTTAAGTTGGGTTTCTCCTTGCTTAAGCTGGTCATCGCTTAGTTTATTCATGCCGGGAATCAGCTTCATAATGCCTCCCAGCGAACCCATATTTTTCAACAACCGTAACTGCTTGAGAAAATCGGTAAAATCAAACTTTGCTGACAGGATTTTTTCCTGCATTTTCTCAGCGTCAGCAAGGTCGATTTCTTCCTGGGCTTTTTCTACCAGCGTCAGCACATCTCCCATACCCAGGATGCGTGATGCCATCCGGTCGGGGTAAAATGGCTGCAACGCTTCGACTTTTTCGCCAACACCAACAAACTTAATTGGTTGACCGGAAACCTGTCGTACAGACAGCGCTGCACCACCACGACTATCACCATCCATTTTGGTTAAGATAGCCCCAGTAATCCCGATTTGGTCGTGGAAAGTCCGGGTTAAGTTGGCAGCCTCTTGACCGGTCATTGCGTCTACCACCAACAATACTTCGTGGGGTTGGACGGTTGCTTTGATGCGGGCAAGTTCGCCCATCATGTCTTCGTCGATTTGCAAGCGACCCGCAGTATCAATAATTACTGTATTGATGCCTTCTGCCTTGGCGCGTTCCACACCTTGACGGGCAATTTCCACTGGGTCGGCATCGCCTCCCATTTCAAATACGGGTACTTCGATTTGTTTGCCCAATGTTATCAACTGGTCAATCGCCGCTGGGCGATACACGTCGGTCGCTACCATCATGCAGGTTCGGTCTATTTTTCGCAGGTGCAAAGCTAACTTAGCTGTAGCTGTGGTTTTACCAGTACCCTGCAATCCAGCCATTAGTATAATTGTCGGGGAAGTCTGTGCTTGTGCGAGGGGAACGTTCTGTTCTCCCATGACGAGGAGCAGTTCGTCGTAAACTATTTTAATAAATTGTTGGTCGGGTTTTACGCCAGCAAGAACTTCTGCGCCCTGTGCTTTTGCTTCAACTTCAGCAATAAAGTCTTTGACTACAGTCAGGTTGACATCAGCTTCCAACAGGGCGCGGCGCACTTCCCGCAAAGCGTCTTGTATATTCGATTGAGAGATTTTGTCTTGTCCCCGGAGTTTTTTCCAGGCAGATTCCAAACGGTCAGATAGTGCGTCAAACATGATTTATTTATAGTAAGTTAGGAGCCGCAATGTTTCCTGCCGCTGCAATGGAGACAGAATCATAGTGCGATCGCATTTATATACGGCTTATCGTCCAGTCGTATTCAGCAGATTGCTTATTTACCAGCTTAATAGTTTTCTCGCTGACTGTAACGATTTTATGCTCGGCTTATTTAATGTGGTTATGGTGGGGGCGGGTTTTTTGATTTTTTTAGCTTTCATATATTATTGTTTGTTATCCAGACACT
>CAXTCQ010000052.1:0-35930 GCA_964242965.1 uncultured Calothrix sp.
CCCCCTCTCCCCCCTCTCCCTCTCTCTCCTTCTCCCCTCTCTCGTTGCGAAATATTTTTCTAGATGTAGCCGAAAAATGTAGACAAATCATATCTTTACTGTAGAATCAAAACCAACTTCCAACGTATAAAATTACCTGTTTCTGGAGGGTAGGCTTATTATTCCTTTGAGCAGCTTACCAGATGCCAAGCTTTTACCTGAAGCAGACTCCTCAGTCTTGCAAATTTGGGGTGGGCATCCTTTGCGCGGTCATATCAAGGTCAGTGGGGCAAAAAACTCAGCATTAGTCCTTATGGCTGGTGCATTACTTTGTTCCGAAGATTGTCGCATTCGCAATGTGCCATTATTGGCAGATGTGGAGCGCATGGGTCAAGTTTTATCAGCTTTGGGCGTTAGCTTGGAGCGTAACGGCGATATTTTAGATATTAATGCCAAAGACTTTTCAACATCCAAGGCTCCTTACGAACTAGTAACGCAGCTGCGGGCGAGTTTCTTTGCGATTGGTGCAATTTTGGCACGATTGGGAGTCGCACAAATGCCTTTACCCGGAGGTTGTGCTATTGGGGCAAGACCAGTCGATCTCCACGTTCGGGGACTGCAAGCGATGGGTGCCGAAGTGCAAATCGAGCATGGCATTTGTAATGCTCATGTTTTAAGTAGCGATCGCCGATTGAAAGGGGCGAAAATTTATCTAGATTCTCCCAGTGTTGGCGCAACCGAAACTTTAATGATGGCGGCAACTCTGGCAGATGGCGAAACAATTCTTGATAATGCCGCCCGCGAACCCGAAGTCGTTGATTTGGCGAATTTCTGTAATTCGATGGGTGCCAAAATTCAGGGTGCGGGAACTAGTACAATTACAATTCAAGGTGTCAGCAAGCTGCATTCGACCGACTACACAGTTATTCCCGACCGCATCGAAGCTGGAACTTTTTTAATTGCAGGTGCTATCACTCGTTCGGATTTGCTACTGTCACCAGTTATACCCGAACACCTGTCGCCAGTTATTTCCAAGCTTCAAGAAATGGGAGTTCCCATCGTCGAAGAAGCACCCAACAGCTTGCGGATTTTACCTGCGGATACTCTCAAAGCTGCGGATATTGAAACCTTGCCTCATCCAGGTTTTCCGACTGATATGCAAGCCCCGTTCATGGCTTTATTAGCTGTAGCTGAAGGCGACAGCTTAATTAACGAAACCGTGTTTGAAAACCGCTTGCGTCATGCTTCGGAGTTAAACCGCTTGGGCGCAGATATTCGCGTCAAAGGTAATATTGCTTTTGTACGAGGTGTACCCCTGTTATCGGGCGCACCAGTATTGGGTAGCGATTTGCGGGCAGCTGCGGCTTTAGTTGTCGCAGGGTTGGCAGCGAGTGGTAAAACTACAATCAAAGGATTGCAGTTTCTCGACCGGGGCTACGATAGACTCGATTTGAAGTTGCAGCAGGTAGGGGCAAAAATTCAGCGACTGGGCGACACTGAAGGCGACGCTAAATTAATTGAAAATGTCAATAATTCTGCACAGTCAGTGTCTACGTAATAATTACCGTTAACGACTCAGAATCGGTATAAATAATTTGTTTGTAGAGACGTTACCTGTAACGTCTCTACATTTGTTTTGTCCGCAAGCTCGTTTTGTAATCGCTATACTAGCTGTTAGAGAGTAGTTTTCTCTCACTACCCGATATAATAACTATTTTTCAATTTCTTACCTACCCATGTCTATATTTAAGAATCAACTAATTGGTTTAAAAGCTGACTCGTTTCGCCACCCACTCGATTTGGAGGCAACCAAAGCCCTCAAGCAGATACCTGGCTTAGATATGATAGTGCGAAACTTACTCGGACCTCTTGCCGAACAAGTTTTCTATGTAGAAAATATTGCATCGAGCGTACTGGTAGGAGAAAACCAATTACCCGATTTGCACAAGCTATTAATTGAAGCGTGCAAAATATTGGACATCGAACCACCATCGCTTTACCTTCGCCAGCATCCAGCCCCCAACGCTTACACTTTTGCCATGCGCGGCAAGCAGCCGTTTATTGTGGTGCATACTTCGCTGATTGATATGCTCACACCCGAAGAAATTCAAGCGGTAATTGCCCACGAATTGGGGCATCTCAAATGCGACCATAGCGTATATCTGACCCCCGTCAACTTATTGATATTGGCAACTTCAGCTATACCCAACGTCGGCGCATTTCTTGCTCAATCAATTCAAGCGCAGCTTTTGGAGTGGGTACGCTGTGCCGAATTCACATGCGATCGCGCTGCACTCCTAGCAACCCAAGACCCCAAAGTTGTTATGTCAGTACTCATGAAACTTGCTGGTGGTTCGCCAACCCTAGCCCCAAAACTCAACCTCGATGCTTTCATCGCCCAAGCCCGTGCCTACGACGATATCAGTAAAACCGAACTTGGTGAAATGGTTAAAGTTGCACGCACCGCCCAATTAACCCACCCCGTCCCAGTCCTACGCGGCCGCGAAATCGACCGCTGGTCTTCGAGCAAAGAATATCAAAAACTATTGCAAAATAATCTGAATGTAGATTATAATAATGAAGTTGCACTTAAGGGCGGATGGCGAAATTGGTAGACGCACCACACTCAAAATGTGGCACCGAAAGGTATGAGAGTTCGAGTCTCTCCCCGCCCACTATATAAAGTAAAGCGAGCAAGGTAAAGCGAGCAAGATAAAGCGAGCAAGGTAAAGCGAGCAAGATGCTCGCACTACATATATAAGACGCAAATGCTGCGTCTTTTTTTGTGTCTATAAATTTGGTTGCGCTGTTTTCCATTCCCATACCTAATGGTCTGTTTCATAAATTCTGACACGTCGTGCGGTATCCCTGTATTCGGGCCTCTGTATCTTTTAAGGATATCGCTTTGGAATCGGCTTATGCTTCCCGAACCGCTCTAAATAAGGTTTTACACAGATTTTGGAATTTTCAAGAATTTTCCGGAAAGTAAATAATTTGTCGTGTATATGGAAACTAATCCATCCAAAAAAATACTTTACCTTGAATTCTCTAATCAGGAGTAACAAAGCCTTATTTTCGTACTTTGACAAAATTATACAAATGTAAATCTACTTAGTTTAATTCAAACTACTGTCGCAATTTAATCCTAAAAAGCAAATATTTTTCAAATCATAGACCCTCGATTTGACTATTGTATAACCATGAAGTAAAATAAAAGTGGCGAGGTAAATTATTCACACAAGGCGACATCGTAAATCAAGCAAAATTCAACTTTTATATTGCTTATCCAAGTTCATCTCAAGACAAACATAGGGTAATTATCATGAGACTAAAAAGATGGGAATCTCCCCGTAAAGAAGGTCGTAATGACAAAGGTAGAGGTGGTTCGGCAAGACAACGACAACTCAACAAGCAACAGCAGATGCTGCGAAAGCGACTTAAAGACAATACTAAAAAAGACAATCAAGACAATAACAACATAATTCAGCCAGGGGAAGAAATAAATTCTTCCCCTATTTTTTTGGCTATTTCTTAGAAGTTGCTTAAGCAAAAATAATTATAAAATACACTCTTCTATTTGTAATTGATTTACAATTCTATTTTTTAAAATCACATTCATCACTTATTATTACTTATATATACGGATAGATTTAAAATTATTATCAACAGAGAAAAAGTAAAATATGTTACTGAAATGCTAAGTAATAAATATTATTTAGATTACTTTTTGCGGCAATATTAATAAATTCATGAAAATAATAAAAAGTATTTGTAAAATTCATGTGAAGTTAATCAAAAAATAACTGTAGGTATTTTTTTGCTAGTAAAGTAATATACAATAGGATTATTGAATTTACTACCAGGAAAGCCGAAAATTTACTGAAAAGCTAGTGCATCTCCATGTGTTGACTCACGGCAAACTTCTAATTTACAAAAAGTAACTAGTAATACATACTTACTTTTTTTAGATTTAGTAGTGGCCCGATCAGTTGTTATTTTTTGGACACAAGGAGTTATTTTATTTATGGTGCGAGGAACGTTGCTGCCTACTAAAGTAGTGCTTGATTTCCCGATTACAGCCTTAAGATTGAACGACCAAGCAGAAACGATTTTAGAGTGGGCTAAAGCGCGTGAAAGTAAGACGGTGTGTGTAGCTAACGTACACATGCTAATGGAAGCACATTGGAATCCAGAATTTGCCAACATACTCAAAGGTGCAGACATTGTAACACCAGACGGGATGCCCCTTGTATGGATGATGCGGCAAATGGGCGCACGCCAGCAAGACCGTGTAGCCGGAATGGATATTATGCTGTCATTATGCAGATTGGCTGAAGCGATGAATGTCAGTGTCTTTTTCCTCGGTTCGCAAAATGAAATTCTTTCACGAATGCGCGATCGCTTAAAATCCGAGTTTCCCAAATTAAAAATTGCAGCGATGGAACCTTTACCTTTCCGTCCCCTGACGGAAACCGAAGACGAAGCACTTGCGACTAAGATTCACTCTAGTGGTGCGGGTTTGGTACTGGTATCGCTCGGTTGTCCGAAACAAGAAAAATGGATGGCTCAACACAAGGGTAAAATTCAGGCTGTGATGATTGGTTTGGGTGGTGTTTTTCCCGTCTATGCAGGAATCCACAAACGCGCACCCCGCGTAGTCCGTGAATTAGGATTCGAGTGGTTATATCGGTGGATTCAAGAACCGCGTAGGCTTTGGCAGCGATATACTAAAACAATTCCACCTTTCATCTGGCTTGCAGCCAAACAATTACTAACATCTAAACCAGGTGCAAGGGTAATTATTGACGGAACAGGCGATTAGATAGGTTCTTCGTGCGATGCCCGCAGGCTTCCATTCTCCTCCGGAGACGCTACGCTATCTGTTGACGGTATCGCGTTCTTAAGTAATACGGGGGAAAGGAGAAAGAAAATAGCGTGTTTCTTTGATTCATAGCGCGTGGTGTGCCACTAATCAGGCGCTTTCAATAAACATGGGAGAAAGGGAATAAATGAAACATGTTTTTTTATGAGTAATGAACCGCGTGCCTCAATCTGAATGCTTTAAAAAAGCAATGAGCAATGTTCAATATATAATCAAGAGTAGTTTGCCGATGTAAGTTTTTATTTCAACCAAATACACATTATAAACTGTAGAGATTATATTTATATTCTCTACAGTTTATAGTGTGTTGTAAGCAATAAGTAGAGCGACACAAGAATTTAATCTGTACCTCACTCAACTGATTACCGCTATCAGGTTTTTACTCTTTTTTAAAGCTGGCTTGTAGACTTGGAAGTGAGTTTTATTTATCTTACAGACTTCGAGAAATAAATAAGTATTAATTTGAGCAACACTAATAGGACTTACGCAAAAAAATTTTGTCATGCTGGGAACCCTTCGCTTCGCTCGAGGGCAGGCTCCGTGTAGTGTTCGCGGAGCGTTCCCGAAGGGTAGCATCTCAGAGATTCTTCACTTCGCTCGCAGTTCCTTCGCTTCGCTCAGGACTCAGAATGACAGTTTTCCGTTAAAATGCGTAAGTCCTAACTAAAATTAAATATCAATTTTATCTGTTAAGAATATGCAACTTTACTTAATATTTATAATAAGATTTTTTTTTGATAAACTTTATCAACTAAATAATATTTTACTTATAATTTAATTGTACTGACAGTAAGAACACTGATTAATGATTTCAGTTTGGCGAGATAATTCCGGAATACTACTTAAGTAGTAAAGAGAATACAAACGAAACAAGTGATTTGAGTACTACCAAAAGGAAAGTAAAATTCTATGAACTTACAAAAGCTAGAGAAAAAAATATTAGACTCTTCGGTGGTTGTAGTATCGACCGAGCAAATTTCGTCTGACCTTGGTGGTGAAGCAGTAATTTTGAACCTTAAATCGGGAGTTTACCACGGGTTAAATGAAGTAGGAGCGAGTATTTGGAGCCTAATTCAGGAACCGCATACAGTGAGTGATATCAAGCAAACTCTTTTGTCCGAGTATGAAGTTGAAGCCGAACAGTGCCAAAATGACTTGATGGCACTACTCGAAGGACTTTTTACAGCAGGATTGATTGTGATTAATAATGAAACAACTGCATAATTTATTGAAGACGAAGACAAGCGATCGCATTCTCCTATTGCTCACCCTTATTCTATTGACAGCGATTAAATTCGGTCTGCGGTTACTACCGTTTCGTAACTTAATTAAGTTAGTAACGAGTATTAGTGAAGGTTTGAACTCCAAAGCTGCAAACCGAGTTACCCTAAGTCAAATTATTTGGGCTGTGAACGTTATTACACGCTATATACCTGGCGGAGCAAAGTGTCTGGCTCGCGCTTTAACGACTCAAGTATTAATGAACTGGTGCGGTTTTCAACCCAAACTTCGTATCGGTGTTGCCAAAAACGAAACCGGAAAACTCGATGCACATGCTTGGATTGAATATCGGGGAAGAATAGCAATCGGTAATCTACCAGACCTTGAGCGTTATGTTAATTTACCATCTCTTGAAGGAGTCAAATTGTGAGTAGCATCATGAGAATTTTGAAAATTCACATACACCGACTATAAGCTGTTACTTAACTATATTTAAAATGCAAACCCTCTTAGGTCAGACTATTCGTCCAGAGATAGAGTTGCTTCTTTGCTGCGCTCGTACTTCTGTAGATGATGGCGCAAGTAAAATAAAATACTTGCTTGAAAAGAATATTGACTGGAATTACTTGATTCAGATTGCTGTCTTGCATAAAGTAATGCCGCTTGTATATACAAGTTTAACATCTGTACGCGATGCTGTTCCTCAAGAAGTTCTCAACAAGCTCCGCAGTCTTTTCCATGCAAACGCTCAATCCAATTTATTTTTGACTGGAGAATTGCTCAAAATTCTGGCATCACTCGAAGCGAATGGGATTAAAGCAGTCCCTTATAAAGGTCCGGTGCTAGCAAATTCGGTGTACGGAAATCTAGCGATGCGACAAGCTGGAGATTTAGATATTATCGTGCAATTACACGATATATTTAAAGTTAAAAAGTTATTGTTAGATTTAAGATATCAACGAAAATCAAACTTGACTGATGCTCAAGAACGAGCTTTTTTTCAATCGAAACGCGAGCATACTTTTGATTTTATTGATTCTGCAAAAGTGACTTTAATTGAAATTCACTGGAGAATCACACCTAGATATTCATCAATCATCGAACCCAAACACTTTTGGAAGTATCTCGAACCATGCGCGTTCGGTGGTAGAACTGTGAACAGTCTACCGCTTGATTACTGGTTGCCAATTTTGTGCGTCCACGGTTCGAGACATTGTTGGCAACGCTTAGGCTGGATTTGCGATGTTGCCGAGTTAATTCAGTGCCAAGATATTGATTGGGATAAGACTATTAGTTTTGCCTCTTCATTGGGCTGTCGGCGAATGCTATTTCTTGGTCTTTTCTTAGCTAATCAGTTAATGGGAACTGTCTTACCATCTAAAGTATTGCAGCAGATTCAGGCTGAACCGAAAATATCTACACTTGCTGCTGAGGTCGAAACACAGCTTTTGAAACCAGAGAATGTAACTTCTAAGTTTATGGGCACTACGCTTTACCATGTTAAAGCTAGGGAGCGCTGGCAGGATAAAGCTATTTATTTACAGTCGTTTATCGATTGGTTGGTACATCCCGATAAATGGAACTGGAATAATAGTTTTGAGACGTGAAGCGATTTGAAATTGTATTCTATGATTTCGCGTGTAAGTAGGTGGGCATGAAAGGAAGAAGACAGAAAGCAGAATGCAGAAGGGAAGAGGGCTTTAGTTCACTTTATCTTCCGTTATATAGTTCGGTTTTTTGGATTCTACTTATAAAGAATCCTGGTAACTTTTACGAAACCGGGATTCTGACTTTTTGCATATGATTTAGTATTATTATCAACGTCGCTTATTAGGCTTGATATATAAAGGAGTACTCGCTACCCCAGGTTGACGTTCAAAATCGGGAGGTACTGTGGCCTCAAGACGCGCTTTCTTACGATTTTGCCGTTGATGCCACTGCAAACCAATTAATATTGCTAAAGTCAGCGATTGTCCGGGTTCTTCCATCTGCGTGATAATTAAACCGTAGACAACCATCGTCAATACAAAAAGCTTAGATAGGTCATCCCGACAAAGATGATGCCAGACAATATAGCCGAGATACAAAAAAACACCCAAACCTAAAAATCCTAAATCTCCCCAAATACCAGCCCAGGTAAACATTGGAGAAAACATTGAAGACTCTAAAATCAGCCAATTAGATGTCATTAGCTGCCATGTTTGTAAAGAAGCAGGATGAACTGTAGCCCCTAATGGCAGTAACATATTTTTATAGTCTCGAAGTATCCATCCCCCTAATCGTCCCACAGTATGACCGGGACCAAGACCTAACCACCAATTCAGGGGTGATTTGAAATATGACAGAATAATATTAATCCCTGCCATCTTCGCATTCACCGCTTCACCATCGGGACCGTAAAGTTCGGTTCGACTAAACCAATATTTAAAAGCATTGAGTCCAGCGAAATCAACATTTTCAATTGCCCAAAAAAGAGCGATTAGGGATAAAGTTATCGCTATAAAATAAAAAAGAAATCTATCGACTTGATTAAATTTAGTAAGTACTAGAAGTAACCAAGCTATTACAAACACAATTAATATCTGCTTAGAATCAGAAACTAATAGCTGATAAAATGCTGCTACAAACCAGAATAAACGCCAGCCTAACGAAACGTTTTTTGCATCGATTAAATAATATAAGGCAACGCATAATGAGACTGCAACAGACACATAATTACCAGCACCGCTTAAATAAAATACACCTTGAACACCATCAGCGGGTGAATAACCAATGATCCGAAGTTTTCCAGTTTCAATTAAAAAGTATTGTATAATCGCCAATACTACATTAATAGCGGCAGAGACCAAAAGCCAAGTTCGTAATTTTGCTAAACTAGCAGTTGATAAAGGCAAACAAATTATTGCTAGTATCAACAGAAATGGCTCGCTGAGGAGGACAAAATCTAAAAAAATATTGACTATTCCTGCTTTATTTAAAAGCGCACTAGCTAGCATTACACCTAGTAACAGCAGAATCGCTACGATTATTTGCCAAGAAATTGCGATTTGTTTTCTATCTTTAATTGGAGTTGTGAATATTGCTACTCCTAACGTAAAGGGTACAATTAAAAAATGAACGAAGTTGATAGCAGGAGGAAAGCCAATTGTATCCAAAACTCTTGGATAAAAAACACTACAAAATGCAATAATTATTAATGTTAAATTTTTGACATTCCCTTTGTTATCATCAATATATAATTGTCTATTCATAAGTCTCAAAAAATAATTTTACGAGATTGTCAAATTCAAGTATTTATGATTTTTTATATAAATTGGGAATAAAAGTTAATATACTTTTGTGCGGCATAAGTTTTTGAGAAACGATAATCGGGTTCCGTTTGCAAACGAGGTTCTGATATTGAACGAATCATTGCCTGCGAAAGATTTTGAATAATATCTCCTTCTAAGTTAAAAAATGTACACTTCGATGAGGCTATTTCTTGAAAAATAGGAATATTGGAACATACTACTTTGCTTCCAAGTGATAATGCTTCTGCTAGGGGTAGGCAAAAACCTTCTGTACTAGAAGGTACTACCAGCATTTCGCAGTTCTTGTATAGCCAGCAAAGTTCGCTATCATCAATTGATGCTAGCATTATAACTTGTTTTTCAAGAGACATTGTATTAACTAAATGGTGGAGGTTTTCGGTTTCAGGTCCCGAACTACCAACAATAACTAGTTTCGTCTCGTCTTGAATGTAATTATTTTCTCGAAGCAAATGATACGATTTAATTAAAATATCTAAGTTTTTATTTTTTCGATGTTGTGCAACTGAGAGTAAAAATGGATTTATAGTTAGATATGTTGCGCTGCTAGGAATTTTTTCAGTTACATCGCTAAAATCGACTTGATTGTAGATAACAGTAGTTTTTTTCTGATTATCAATATTTTTAAAGTATTTATTCAAGGCTAATAATGTTGTTTGAGAAACACAAGATAAACCGTCGCTATTAGAAACGGACTGGTTTAAAAAAGCTTGATTGAAAATCACATTGGGAAAGCCAAAATTTTCCGGAAATTCGTAGGGATATAGGTCATGAATTGTTGAGACTACAGGACAAGTAAATAAATTTCTCAAAAATGGTAGTGGGAATGATAAATGAACAATATCAGCCTGAAGCTGTTTGGCAAGCTTAGGTAAGGTAAATATAAACCAACTATTTCTCGACAATGAGGTATTTTTAATATCTACCTGAACGAGGTCGATTTTACTTGATGAAAAGGTAAATGATTTTTCAAAATAAGATTTCTGCCACGCTCCAACTACTAAGCTAACTTTAGTAACTTTATCGCTTTCTGCAAGACTCTGGGCAAGGTTTGCTGCATGTCGGCAAACTCCTGTAGGTTTAGACGGTCGATGTAAAGCGGCAATTAGAATATGCATTGGGTATTGAAAAAAAATATTTTATTAATTTATTTTTTTAGCACTATAGCTATATTCATTCTTGTTGCTATTAATGATATCTGGATAGATTGTAGCTAAATGTTTAACTTTAGCCTGCCAACTGTAAGATTCACTAACTAACTTCTGTCCTGCTATTCCCATACGCATCCGAAGTTGAGTATCTTGAGCGAGAACAACCATAGCTTTAGACATATTCCTGACTGTTAAATCTGGGCTAGAGCTGCTGATTTTGAAACCAGTTTCCTCAGTGACTTGAACTGCTGGTCCTCCCAAATCTAAACATATTACTGGACGACCTGCTGCCATCATCTCCGAACATACCCATCCCCCTGAATCATGTAAACTGGGATGAATTAATACGTGACACTTTTCTAATTTACTAAGAGTTTCCTCTCGTGGCAAAGCACCCCAAAAACGTACTCTGTCAGCAAGCTGAAGTTGTTTGACTAATGCTTCTAAGCGTTTTTGTTCGGGACCTTCACCAATAATCCAATATTCCGCTTTTTCAAGATTTGCTTGCTTAAAGGCTTGTAGTCCTAAATGGATGGCTTTCCAATGTAAAAGGCGACCAATACTCACGAATCTAATAGCATCGCTATTGTCGGGTGAAAATTGCGCTAAACGGGTAATGTCTTGATGAGGTAAACCTGCATTTGAGAATATCTGAACATTTTTTACACCTAAACGACGAAGACGCTCGGCTGTTTCTTCGGTAGCTGCTAATGCTAAAGTACTACGTCGAGCGGTAAGATGCACGAATGGATCGAATTCTCCGAAGTTACGTGCCAAGCTGCGTAATATTTCGTAAACCTTTCCTCGCAGGCTAAAACTTTGCCAAAAAGCTTTGGGTGCTGATTCTCCTCCTCCAACTGGTCCCCAAACAAATGGAATCGGCAATAGTGAAACAAAACTGGGACTTGAATACTTACCAAAGGTGACATGATGTACAGCATCGAAGCCGATTTGACGATGCAGCTGATGCGCGACAAAATAAGCTTGAATTTGCCATAAATAATAATGAATTTGAATTGCCCCTTGTCCCCATCTCCAACCATTAGCCCAGATTGGTAAAGTGAAGTAAAGAAAATGTAAGTTAGGTACGGGATTTCGTGCTAACTCATCCTCAATTGCGTCGCGGCTTTCGTCTGGACGAGTTAGTACCCAAACTTCGTGATGTACAGCCATCTGGCGAACCATATTCCAGCCAATCCCCCGCTCGGAACCTTGATTTGGTTCGCAAGAGTAGGCGGACATTAAAATTTTCATATTTATATAGCCGTCCTGTTTGTTTAATTTTTATTCACTAAATTTTCATATATTTTTGCAATATCCTCCGCTGCTTTTTCCCAAGTGAATGACTTAACTCTTGTTAACCCTTTTTCAACTAGTTCCTGATAGTAAGCAGGATTTTGATAAAGCTTATCTACAGCATCTGCGATCGCCTCCACATTACTTGGCTCAACTAACAATCCCGCATCCCCTACTACTTCTGGCATAGCTGAAACATTTGAGGTAATAACTGGAGTTCCACAAGCCATAGCTTCTAAGATGGTTAGACCAAATCCTTCAAAAAGTGAAGGAGCTAAAAGTATATCAGCAGCACTATAAATTTGAATTAGCGTAGATTTATCTATTTTGCCTAAATAGGTAATATATTTTTCTAAACCTTTTTCTGTAATGAATTTTTTTTGTTCTTCTGTAAAATCTGCACTTACTTTCCAAAAATGAATTGGCAATCCGCGTTCTTTTAATATATGTAAGGCTTTAAGAATATTAGAAACATTCTTGCGGGGATGAACTGCACCTACATTGAGTAAACAAAGTGTTTTCGAGTCAATCCCATATTTTTGACGAATCGCGTCAACTTGGTCTTGAGGAGATGGTTGATATATGGCATCAACGGCATTGGGAACTACTGAAATACGCGCTGGTTCAATATCCAAAATTTCAGTTGTATCTTTAGCTGTAACGCTCGAAACAGCTACGATATGTTTTGCTTGTTTCATGCCTTTGATTGCATACAACCACATAGCACGACTCACGAAAGGTAGTTCTACCGAACCTTTAAGATTATCCCGGCAGTAAAAGTTGATTAAATCGTGACAGGTGATGACAACTGGTTTATTTTTTGCTTTCAACTGATAAGCAATGTGTCCTTCACTTGGGTCGATGATATGAAAAATATCTGCTTTTTGCTGCGTTACATATTGCGGAAAGCGCCAGAATCTTTCATAGTATTTTTTTACCCTAAGTAATAGCGAGTTATTTTTACGATCGACTGGATGGGGTTTGAGATCGATAATCTCCCAGTTTGGTCGAACGATTCTTAGTCCCGATATTACACCATCGGTATAAGTATCCATACTGGGTTCAGGCATTAGTCTCGCAATTGCTATACGCATTGGTTAACTTCTCAAAATCAAAGTATTATTTAAGGTTAAATTTCAGACATTCTTTGGACTTAGGCACGAATCAATTATGTACCACAGAGACGCAGAGAAGCCAGTGCGCCCTTGGGGGTTCCCCCCGTTGTAGCACCTGGCGCAACACAGAGTTAAGAGGGTATGTTTCGGTTTTTGCGTAAGTCCTAATTCTTTCATAAATTTTTAGATCGGCTTTTCCTGGGCTTGTGCATACTTTTCAGTGTTTGGTTTTAGTAATTTTTGCCAAAGACTAAGTAGCCGTTGGGCAATCCGTTCGTGAGTATAATTTCGCTCAACTCGATCCATGCCGTAGCGTCGAACGTTTTCTCGCCACTCCGGTTCGCAAATCATCCTCTGCAAAATTTCTGCTAATTTTGTAGCATCTCCTTCAGGAAATATCAAATCGGAACGCCCAATCGCATTGGGTATTTCGCCCGAATCAGAACCAACTACGGGAATACCCATTGCCATCGCTTCGATTAGTACGTGACCAAATTGTTCTTTCCAAGTCGCAGTAGTACGCGAAGGTAAAACTAAAACATCAAATTTACTAATTTCTTCAGGTGCCTGGTCGTGTCGTACTCCTCCCTGCCAAATTACTAAATCGGCGATTTGTTGGTTTTGTGCTTCTTGTCGCAATGCATCTTCACCCTTACCAGAACCGCACAAAGTAATTTGGCATTTCAGCCCTTGGTCTTGGAGGTGGCGAACTGCACCAAAAATAGTGTCAATACCTTTTTCCGGTACTAATCGTCCCAAAAAACCGATATTGAAGATTTCGTTTTGTTTTGGTGTTGTGGGAGCAAATAAATGAGTGTCAACTCCTATCTGAGGGATGATTTCCATCAATCCGTTGTAACCCCACTTTCGCAGTACATTCGCTCCATCGTGGTTGCCTGGGAGCATTAAGACTACAGTATTAAGGACAAAATCGCGTACCCAAGCTCGCATTGCGGAGAGATTGCGCTCCATATTTTCCCAAGCAAACACAACCATTGGTTTGCCTGTAATTCGACTCCAGATTGCAAATTCGAGGGTAGAAAGCGAGAATACTTCTTCTTCGATTTGGATGATATCGGGTTGAAAATCTTTTACTACTTGCCAGATTCGCCAAGGATTGTAAACATGTGCCCCACCACGACCGGAGAATAATACTGGTGCAGTATAGACTTTGATATTGGGGTAGGGTGTTTCAACCGTAAACTGGCGATTCCATTCGAGTGCTTTCCAGTTGCTCGGTGCGAGCAAACCAACTTCTATCCCTGTTTGTGCGATCGCATTCAGTTTTCCCTGATTGACTCCAACTACATAAGCATGGCTGACAAAAAGTACGCGCATCGTTGTTTGTGTCATGGCTAAACTGAGGTATACGCACGCTCTTGATGAACGCTTTCACTTTGAATCAGGTTGAGTAAGTCGTTTTTATCTTTGGCAGCGATTAAATTAATGATTTGCTTGACTGGAATACTAGGGTCAAAATCTGTAATTTTGCCGTTCCCCTCGTATTGCCATACTTTGTAATTATGTTTACTTAATAAGTTTAATAAATCGCTTGCTAAGTAACCAAATCCTGCGTATGCGCTAGGAGAATATTCAAATAGCCAAACTGGAGCAGTACTTGCAGGCAAGCTCATTAAACCTTCTGCACCTTCAAACACAAGCTTTTCAGCCCCTTCGACATCAACTTTGATTAGATCGATTTTGGCATCTTGCTGCGACCAGTAGGCATCGAGAGAGATGGTAGCAACTTTTACTAATTTTTCTGCACTTGTAGAAGCAATGAGCTTGCGGATCGACGATACCGAAGGTTCTGAGAATACTTCAAACTCAACTTCACCAATGCTATTACTAACTGCCTTACAGTTAAGAGTAACGTTACGCAAGTTATTCATCTGCACGTTTTCGCTCAAGATGGGAAAAATTCCCGGTTGTGGTTCAAAACCATGCACTTGACCCGATTCTCCCACAGCTTGAGCGGCGAGCAAGGTATATTCTCCAATATGGGCACCGATATCGATTAAAGTCATTCCCGGCCGCAGAAAACGCATCATAAAATCAGCCGTTTCTAGTTCTGAGTAACCTTGGTAATAAATTAATGAACCCGAACCAGTTTTGGGGATGCTAATTTTTAAATTGCTTTTGAATGGAATAACGTAGGGTCGCTTTGTCGTTACCCAATGCAAACGCCATAATAAACGTTTTATCAGCGCTTTGACAAAATTCTCTTTAACATCAGGACGAGCTAAAAATTGCTTGAGACGCTTTTGGAACACACTTTCTTGAGACATGGTTATATTTGCTATGAGGTATTAGGTATAAATTAATTATCTGCTTGCACCGCTAACAGCCAGCCTCATCCTCAAAGCCTTCCGCATCAATAACTTAATTTGACCTGTACCGTATATTTGGTCGTATAAAAAATCAAAAGCTGAATTTGGAAGTAACTCACCCCACCTAAGTAGTTGCTGCTGGAGAAAACTATTAAACTGGGCACGGAAATAAGGATGATGAATTAGACGCTGGTGGCTGTTTTGTCTCTCTGATTTTGACTTTCTTCTGATGCGCGAAAGCAAATAGCGTGCGTGAATAACTATGATGCTCGAATCTAAATCGGTCAAGGAAGCTGCAACAGAAGTACTGTAAGTGCTTGTCAAAAACTTTTTTTGTTCTTGATGCACGCTGGCAATAGTAACTAACTCCCGTTCCATAAATTCAGGAGTTGCAGTTGTCACGCTGCTTGTATTTGCTCCGTGAATGCGGAACTGACTCAAAACGTCGATTACGGAACCAATATGAGTAATAAATGGTGCAAAGCGGAAAATTAAACTATCTGCATTGCGAACAAACTCTAGATTGAGGGGAAAGATGTATTCAGCAACTTCTCGACGGAGACTTAAAGCCGAAGCTGGTGGAATATTATCGACAAAACCACCATTTTCTAACGCTGATACCCCCATCCAACCAGAGGGTAATTTATCGTACATCGGTGCTGCTTTAATGTAGTTACCTGCTGCATCAATTTGGATAACATTATGCATTGCAAAGCCAAATCTCGAATCTGATTGAAAAATCTCAACAGTTTTCTGGAGTTTATTATCCAACCAAATATCATCTGCATCCAACAAGCAAATAATTTCACCTTGGCTTTGCTGATATGCAGCATTTAAAGCCGAAGCTACACCACCATTAGGTTTGCGGATAAGTTTGATTCTGGGGTCTTTTTGTACGTAGGTTTCAATAATTTCGCAAGAGTTATCCTTCGACCCATCATCGCAAACTATGACTTCAAAATGAGGGTAAGTTTGCCGCAGTGCGCTGTCTAAGGTTTCACCGATATATCTAGAGTAGTTGTAGTTAGGAACTAACACCGAGACAAGTGGCTGGGTGGAAAGTGGTGTTAGTTCAAGAGGTTTAAGGGTGTCGGTAGACAAAGGTTGCATATTTGTCTTGCTACATAAAGGACATCGAGTGGTCGGACTAGCTCAAGCGTCCGCAATTACTCCGAACAGTTACGGCTTACAATATTATTTATACAGCGCTTTTTATTCCTGTTCGGGATAAGTAGGAAACATTTTTTACTGAGCTATTTCTTTTTCAAATACACCAAGCGCACGTAATGCTGCTTGATCCATGTCGTAATATTTATACTCGGCGAGGCGGCCGACAAAGATTACCGAACCGTTAAGCTTTTGAGCTTCTTTCAAGTACAGGTCATAGCGCGAGCGGTTTTCTTCGCGGGGTATCGGATAATAAGGGTCGTTTTTACCCGGTACGTAAGCTTGGGGATACTCCATTACCAAAGTTGTTTTGGGTGAAGTTTGTCCGGAAAGATACTTTTGCTCGGTAATCCGGGTAATATCGTACTCGTTGGGATAGTTAACTGTACCGACTTCTTGATAATGTTCTTGGTCTAGCGTATCAAATTGA
The DNA here is from genome assembly GCA_964242965.1 of uncultured Calothrix sp. GTDB lineage: Bacteria > Cyanobacteriota > Cyanobacteriia > Cyanobacteriales > Nostocaceae > JANNFJ01. Next base: position 16,880 of record CAXTCQ010000052.1, read on the forward strand.
AAGCGCAAGCTACGGTAAGGTAACTCACCATGCATGTAGTCAAAAAAGGTATCAATCGGACCTGTGTAAGCCATCCGGTCGAATTTAATATCGTTAATGACTTCGCGGTAGTCCGCATTTAGAAGTACTTTGATATTAGAGTTAGAGAGCATCCGGCGAAACATTTCTGTATAGCCGTGCTTTGGCATCGCTTGATAAGGGTCTTGGAAGTAGCGATTATCACGGCTGATGTAAACTGGGACTCGTCCTGTTACACCTTTATCCAATTCTTCGGGTTTTAGGTTCCACTGCTTGACAGTGTAACGCAAGAAGACATTTTCATAAATGTAATTTGCTAGAAACTCTAATTCACCGCTAGCGCTCTCGCGTAACTTGAGAATTGGCACTTTCACGCCAAAACCGAAGTTTTCTAAAAGCTGTTCTTCTAATTTCTCAGCGTAGCGGGGTGGGAAAAGTGCATAAAGTGAGTTCAAGTTAAAAGGAATTGGAACTTTTTTCCCCTCGATGACACCGAGTACGTGATGAAAGTAATGTCTCCATTCAGTGAACTGCGAAAGGTAATCCCATACTTTTTTCGATTTAGTATGAAAGATATGGGGACCGTATTTATGTACTAAAATTCCATGCTCGTTGTAGAAATCGTAGGCATTACCACCGATATGGTCGCGTCGCTCAATGATTAGTACGCGCTGTCCTAATTCCGATGCAATACGTTCGGCTAAGACACAGCCAGAAAATCCGGCACCGACTATTACCCAATCAAATTTCATGGTTTATAAATACCTGTTATACATATACAACCTAGCGGTCAGCAACATAGTTTTGAAACTGGGAACTATTTCCTCTTTGCGTATCAAATTTATCCTAATTAGTTATCCAATCATTTGCACGACAGACCTTAGCTTATTGATAAAATTACCGCGTTTTTCATGATCTAATAAATTATCAGCAAGAAATTGAGCAACCGGCTTGGGAGCAAAAAACATACCAACAAACCACAAACTCATAAGCAATCCTACATGCGGTCGTGACTGATGAGTTAATAGTGAGTAGATAAACCCACGCCAACACAATAAGAATAAATTTTCTTTGATTGGATGATTTTCTGGGTCTAATTTAAGAGAAATTGTTTTACCGACAAATAATTTGTTATCTTTCGAGACTGTATCGATAGTCAGGTTTGGGTATAAATCACGAATTATTTCTTGTCGTTTCTCATGGATAGCATAAATTCGGGAAATATCAGTACGTAGTTTGTTCAAATCTAGATTTTTCAACGATGATGTATTACTATAGTTTTTACCGTGTATGCGATAGAATGCGCCAGCTTCTTCAAGCGATACTAGCGAGCCAAACATAACAGCTAAATCGTTTAGATATATATCTGCTGACGCACGAAATAGAGCTTCAGGTATTGGCACGATTTGGCGTAGTGCTTTAGCAGTAAAAGCATTACCGCTAGTGGGAGGCCATATATAATTGGGATTTTTTAACAGTTGTTCGCGTATATCTCCGCTTGGCATATGCCACTGTCGAGATGGTACAGTAAAGTCAGTAATTTGACCGTTTGCGTCCATAATTTGCAAGCGGTATTGTACTTTTACGACATTTGTATCGCTTTTAAATGCGTCAACTACGTGTTGAACAATTTCAGGTAAAAGTATATCATCAGAATCTAAGAAAATAACAATTTCCCCTTTACTAATAGCAAAACCAGCGTTACAAGCCGAACCTTGTCCGCCATTTTCTTTTAATACAGGGACAATTTTCTCCCCGTAACTAGCAATTACCTGACGCGAATTGTCGCTGGAACCATCATCTACAACGACAACTTCAATATTTGGATAAGTTTGGTTTAAAGCGCTATCGATGGCTTCAGATATAAAGCTTCCATAGTTATAGTTGTTAATAATAATACTGGCTAAATGCGATTTTTCTGTAATCATATAACTATTCCTATGACTTACGCTTTTTTCTCGATTAAAGATGAATCAAAAATAGCTGAAGGGGCGCGTAACATTGACTTTCGTAAAAGTGTTGAAAACAAAATAATTTATTCGTAACTTAGAGTTGAGCTATTTTATGTTTAAAAATTCGAGGTAAGAAAGCTAAACGACGAAAAAGATGATAATTTAAAATTATTGGTACTCTTACACATAATGCCCAAAAGAAAATAGGATTTTGTACGCCCACAGTCAATGCAGTTAAAAAATCTCTCTTTTTAATAAAGGGCTTAACTTTATAATATGCCCTAAGTAATTTTATATTTGACAAACGTCGAGATAGAGAGGCAGCGAGTTTTGGATTATTCTTAGTGAATTCCTGCTGTAAAAGATAAAGATTTGTATTGTAAGCTTGCTCATAAAATTGAGTTTGTTCAGTCATAAGGGAACCCGAACGAGTACGATAAAAATAATAAGGTTCTGGTAAGAGAATAAAGCTGGCTCCATTGACTAAACATAATAGAAAGAGCAAAAGGTCTTCTTCGTACTTGATTTTTTCATCAAATTGCAGATTATGAAAATTTAAAAATTCTCGTTTAATTATAGGTTTTGTTATACCTAAATTTAAATCAACCAAATAAGCAGCATCGATTTTGGTTAGCTTATTAATATTGATTTGTTTAGTTGAAAAACATGTCTCGCTGGGCAAACTAGTATTATCTACACCATCTTTAATTACATATATATCATCAGCAATAATATCTGCATTTTCTGTAATAGCTACATTCAGTAGTATTTCTAATCTGTTTGGTGCATACCAGTCATCCGAGTCTAGCAAAGCAATCCATTCACCCTTTGCTTCTTTCAAAGCACGGTTACGCGAGTAACTTGGTCCTTTATTGGTTTCATTAACTAAAATTGTCAAACGTTTATCGGTAAAACTTTTGACGACTTCCACTGTATTGTCAGTAGAAGCATCATCAACTACTATTACCTCTATATTTTCTTCAGTCTGCCCTAATGCAGATTCTACTGCTTTCGCTATATACCTACTGGTATTATAAGCTGGAATAATAATAGATACTTTAGGTTCCACGAGTTTTTCCTCTTCGTTTCCAGTATTTTTAGTAACTATACAATTTGTAAGGTGAGCAATGCCCACCCTAAGTTATTTATAAGCTTTTACACTTTCTCTTGAGTTGCTATTAGATAGAATTTCTGACTTGACAACTTCAAGATAAGCATGGCCAAACTCACGGTCTGGTTCTAAATAATTACCTTCAGCCCATTCATTCCAAGACTTAAGGAATATTATTTTTTCTTCTGGTTCATTGTTTGCAACTAGCGCTAAAGCATTTCTCAATTTGCTTTTAAATAGTTCAGGTGTCGAACCCTGAAACACTATTCCCTTCAAGCCACTTCTTGGTGTATTATCCCAATTTGGAATGACACTAGGAAAAAACTTTTTATCTGCGGAAACTTTTGGGAAAGCGTACTGAACGATTTGACGGTAGCTATATGTTCTCGGAATGGATAGAAAATATCTCAAAAATTCTTTAGAATTTTTACTTGTTAATTTTATCAAAATATTATCTGCAATACTACGAGGAATGCGACGCAGTATATCTCCAAGAGTGTGAAGAGTAAATCCATCAAACCCATCTTGCTTGTAATTCCATAATTCGTTTTCTGCAAAGCCAATGAAATAGATACCTGGAAGTCCTTCTTTCTGTGCGAGTTCTTGCCAGTAATCAGTAAATTCGATTGGGTTTGGTAAATTTTCTGGTCTATATACTGAAAATACAGGCTTGCCCTGTATTTTTATATACCGCTTATCTTGAAAAGCTGGAAGTACAGTATAGAAATGAGCGGCATAATCCTCTTTACCAGGATAAGTTTGCTCCATTAATATTGTACGAGGGTTACCATGCCATACACCCGTCCATGTTTCATTTGCCCATCCCAAGCAAAAAGGAAAATCTGGTTCCCCCGATCTGAGAACTTCGTTAAAGGGTCGTTCTAGTATGCGTCTACCATTACCAAACCAATAGTGCCAGTAAGAAAAGCCTTCGATACCGTACTTTTGCGCTAACTCTGCCTGAGCGATGCGTGCTTCTGGTACTCGTAGATCGTAGAATCCTAAGTCAGCAGGAAGATGTGGCTGAACGTGACCTTTAAAAAATGGTTTTGCTTTTGTGACGTTAGTCCATTCAGTAAACCCCTTTCCCCACCACTCATCATTCTCTGGAATTGGATGATACTGAGGGAGATAGAATGCGATCGCTCGCGCATTTTTTTGCTCGGTGCTTCTTTGTAAAGTGTTAGACATTGAGTAATATCCTGTAGTTTAGTTTACTTGCAGACTGGCTGATAATGTGATACTCAGTAAACACGTAAAATACATTGAAATAAAAAATACATTATTAACTCAAGTAATATTTACACGTTTGATTTTAAACTTCCGGAAATATTTACCTAATTACGAATTCAGTGCCAGCTTTAAAGCTTTATCCCAGCTTAGTAAAGTCAATCCAAATTGATTGGTAATTTTTTGAGTATCTAATGATGAATAAGCTGGTCTTTTTGCTGGTGTTGGATACTGTTCTGAAGGAATTGCTATTAATTGTTTTAGCTTTTGCTTGCTGCGATTGGGGTCGTGTTCAAAAATTGAAGAAGCAAAACTGTACCAACTTGTTTGACCAGTAGATGTCAAATTATAAATTCCACTACTATCGCTAAAAAAATCGATCGAATCGTTGCTTTGAGTGATAATTTGTGCTGTTAATTCGGCAATCATCCTGCTCCAAGTCGGTGCCCCAACTTGGTCATCCACTACTTTTAGTTCTTCACGCTCTCGTGCCAATTTTAACATTGTCAGTAAAAAATTTTTACCCCGTAAACCGTATACCCAACTAGTCCGTAATATTAAATGGGGTATACCGACTGCTTGAATCGCCTGTTCTCCTGCTAGCTTGGTTTTACCGTAAGTATTTTGGGGGTCTGTTTCATCATTTTCGGTATAAGGCGTAGCTTGAGTGCCGTTAAACACGTAATCCGTCGAGTAATGAATAACTCCTGCACCTAAAAGCTTGGCTTCTTCTGCAATTACACCTGGTGCAATTCCGTTAACTACCATTGCTAATTCGGGTTCAAGTTCTGCTTTGTCAACAGCGGTATATGCAGCCGGATTTACAATTAAATTGGGTTTGACTTCACGAATTACCGAGCGAATAGTTTCTGGTGCAGATAAATCCATCCGCAAACTAGGGGAAGTTGCTTCACGTCCAACGCAAATAACTTCGCCAAGCGTCGTCAAGCTGCGCTGTAATTCCCAGCCAACTTGACCAGTACTACCTGTTAGAAGTATTCTCATACGTATACCTCAGCATCTTTGAGTTGTTTACCTGCTTGGTCTTTTCCGGAAAGGATTGGTTCGGCTTCGAGTTGCCATGCGATCGCAATATTGGGGTCGTTCCACAACAGACTGCGCTCGTATTGTGGTGCATAATAATCGGTTGTCTTATAAAGGACTTCACTATATTCGGAAACTACTAAGAAGCCATGCGCGAAACCAGGGGGAACCCAAAGCTGCTGTTTGTTTTGAGCGCTTAGTTTTACACCGATCCATTGCCCAAAGTATTTAGAACTACGTCGCAAATCCACAGCAACATCAAATATTTCCCCAACCACAACTCGCACCAATTTGCCTTGGGGTTGTTGAATTTGGTAGTGCAAACCACGCAATACGTTTTTTGCTGAACGTGAATGATTGTCTTGCACAAAACGCTCGGAAATATTAGCTTTTTCTTTAAAAGCTTGTTCGTTAAAACTTTCCAAGAAAAAGCCGCGCTCATCTTCAAACACTCGCGGTTCAATCACTAGTACATCGGGAATCGCAGTCGGTGTTACCTTCACAGTATTATCCTCTAGAAGTAAATATTTATTGAATTTTAAATTTTAGATTCCATCCAAAACTTAAAATTCAAAATTCAAAATTTAAACAATTGGTAATACCATCTGATGATTTTGAATTTGATGAGAATTAGCCTCAGTGTTGATAATATCCATTAAATAGCGACCGTAACCACTTTTCGCCAATGGTTTCGCTAGTCGATAAAGTTGCTCGGCATCAATGTACCCTTGACGGTAAGCAATTTCTTCAACACAGGCAATTTTAAAACCTTGCCGCTGTTCTAAGGTTTGAATAAAGCTAGCAGCTTGGTGTAACGACTCGTGAGTACCTGTATCCAACCAAGCGTAACCTCGACCTAAAAGTTCAACTTTTAGTTGTCCTTGATTTAGGTAAACTCGACTCAAGTCGGTAATTTCCAGTTCGTTGCGAGGTGAAGGTTTGAGTTTAGTCGCAATTTCTACAACTTGAGAATCGTAAAAATAAATACCTGGAACAGCATAATTAGACTTAGGAGCGATTGGCTTTTCCTCAAGACTTATTACCCGTCCAGTTTCATTAAATTCAACGACTCCATAGTGTTCGGGTTCGGCGACTCGATAGCCAAAAATTAAAGCACCATTCTTTAACTTGGCTGCACGATTTAGCACATCGACTAAACCATGTCCGTAGAATAGGTTATCACCTAGTACGAGACAAACAGGGTCATCGCCGATAAAATCTTTTCCTAAAATAAAAGCTTGTGCTAAACCATCGGGACTTGGTTGTTCAACATAGCTAAACTCTAAACCCCACTGGCTACCATCTCCTAACAGCTGCTCAAATAGTGGTAAATGAGTAGGTGTCGAAATGATGAGGATTTCACGAATCCCAGCCAACATCAAAGTTGATAGGGGATAATAAATCATTGGTTTATCGTACACAGGCATTAGCTGTTTACTGACTACCTGTGTCAATGGATACAACCTTGTCCCAGAACCGCCCGCTAAAATAATGCCCTTCATACTTCACTCCTCAGCTAGCTTACATTTTTTATTAGTGTGACTTACTCTTACTCCCCTCTCCTTAAAAAAGAGAGGGGTTAGGGGTAAGGTTCCTATGGCTGTAGCACTAGTTTTCTATCTCCATAATTTTGTGCAATCCAGTTTTGGTAACTACCCGATTGGACTTGTTCAATCCAACCTGGATTATTCAAATACCACTTGATTGTCTTCAACAAACCACTCTCAAAATTCTCCTTCGGTGTCCAACCTAAATCGCGTTTGATTTTACTACAATCAATCGCGTACCTGCGGTCATGACCAGGACGATCCTTAACGAAAGTTACCAATTCCGAACGAGATAAACCAGGTTGAGGAACTAATTCATCAAGGATTTCACAAATCTTCGCAACAACTGTTAGATTATTTTGCTCGTTATTTCCACCAATGTTGTATGTTTCCCCGATCTGACTTTGTTGCAAAACCAAATAAATCGCATCGCAGTGATCTTCGACATACAGCCAGTCACGGACATTTTGCCCATCCCCATAGATTGGTAGCGGTTTACCATTCAACGCATTCAGAATCATCAGAGGAATAAGTTTTTCCGGAAACTGGCACGGACCATAATTATTGGAGCAATTAGTTGTTAAAGTTGGCAAGCCGTAGGTATGATAGTACGCACGCACCAAGTGGTCAGAACCAGCTTTTGACGCTGCATATGGACTATTGGGTGCATAAGGTGTATCCTCGCGGAAAGCTGGGTCAGTTGGACTTAACGAACCGTAAACTTCATCAGTCGATACATGTAAAAAACGAAATTCTGCACACTTTTCAGGCGATAATTTTTGCCAGTAAGCTTTGCTAGCTTCAAGAAGCTGAAAAGTTCCGACTATGTTTGTTTGAATAAAATCTATTGGGCTGACAATTGAACGGTCAACGTGACTCTCAGCAGCAAAATTAATAATTGCGTCAGGTTGGTACTTTTCTAAAATTTTGCTTACTAACTCAATATCACCAATATCTCCACGAACAAAATTATATCCAGTATCTTCTGGCAATTCTGCTAAAGTTAGAGGATTGCTAGCGTAGGTCAGTTTATCTAGATTTACAATCCGCGCCCACTTTTGTTTTCGAGCTTTGAGAATGAAGTTGGCACCAATGAAACCAAAACCACCTGTGACTAAAAATGTTTGCATTTTACAACTTCCTAAAATAACTATAAATTACAAAAAAATATAAGCTGAAATTTTTGCAATTACGATAACCTAATTAAACGTATAGGAATTCTATTTGATTTTTAAATCAGTTTTTAGGCTTAAGCTTGCTACATCAGCTTTTAAGCCTCAGTATACGTTCAAAATTCAAACATAAATCCTATATTAGCTTGATAGTAATACTCGTGCTGTGGCTTCTAAATAAGCGTGTCCCCATTTTTGACACGGCTCTAAATGATTTCCTTCAGCCCACTCATTCCATGCATTAATAAAAATCACTTTATTATCGTATTTATTAGAAAGTGTATTGTTGACAACTTGTTCTAACCAACGTTCGTAAACTTCTGGACTAGAGTTGTGCAAAATGGTTGCATCTCCTTTAGAACGACGAGAAGAATTATCCCAAGATGGTGTTACGCAGGAAAAGCGCTGATAATCAGGAGTTGGCTTTTGTAACATTTGCTCAACAACCTTCGTGTAATCGTAGATATTATTATCTATATAAACTTTCTTATTGAGTCCCAACTTTTGTGCTAAATGCCAAAGTTTACTCTTTCGCATTGGGAAATTAAGCCTTTGCCAATCAGGTTGAAACTCTACACATGCATCAAATCCCACCAAACCGGGGTCACCATGTTCACCACCATTACTTTCTACTTTACATAAAAATATCTCACCAATTCCAAGTTTACGCGCTTCTTCACGCCAAGTTTTGGCAGTTGTCAATGGGTCTGGAATTAGTTGTGTCCGGTAAACCAAAAATAACGGTTTACCATCAATCCGAATATAGCGCGGGTCTTTAAATGCTTGAGCTAAGGACTGCATATGAAGTCTATCGTCTTCCTCATCATAGACTTGCTTCATTAAAACTTCGCGTTCTAAACCATCCCAGCGTCGAGTCCAGTTTTCGTTTGCCCAACACAGACAAAAAGGAAAGTCAGGTTTTCCCAAAGCCAAAATGTCATTAACTGGACGTTCTAATAATCGTTTACCGTTAAACCAGTAATGGTAATAGCAAAAACCATAAATACCATAAGCTCTTGCTAAATCAGCTTGAGCTTGCCGAGCTTCTGGCAAACGCAAATCATAAAAACCCAAATCAGCAGGAAGATGAGGTTGGTAATGTCCTGGAAATAGAGGTTTTGCTTTAGTAACGTTAGTCCATTCAGTAAATCCTTTACTCCACCATTTATCATTTTCTGGAATAGGGTGATACTGAGGAAGATGAAAAGCAATTGCTTTTAACTCTTTTGTACTCATGACTAATTTATCTTAATGTACTAATTTATTTGAAAACTTCATTATTGGAATTCACTACATGAATCAAGTTCGAGTACTGATTATTTTTTTAAGCTTGTAATTATAGAAAGTAAAACTTCCCGTTACCCAAATCACTAGTTCAGCAGGTGCAAGAGTATAGATATGCTTAAAAATATCTAACCAAGCCTCAAAAAAGAGGTTATTTTTCGCATATTATACTCGATAATAGCATTTTGCTTTATTCTCTTTAAGTCGCCTTTTATTGGGTCGTTAAAAGGCTTACTACTTAATCCACCACTATAAAAATTTGCAATAATTCTATCTAGATAAAGAGAATCAGTTTTTGTAAATAAACGAATATTCATTTCCCAATCTGCACATACAGGATACTTTAGATTATATTTACCAAATCGTTGAAACAACTCCTTTCGATAAAAAATTGCTTGGTGGCAAATATTCTTTACTAACAGTTTTCTAATATTAAAAATTCCATCATATACTTGACCAGTTTTTCCCCAGGATGTGTCACCTAATACACGAGCATTACCATAAACAATTCCATATTTTTTTAAAGTGGAATTTTTGAAAATATCAGTAAAGACATTTATATCAACAAGCTCATCGTCACTACCAATAAAATAAAGCCAATCACCTTGGGCAATATCAATGCCTTTGTTCATTGCATCATAAACACCTTGGTCTGGCTCACTGATAATTTTTAGATTTTTGAATGAGGAACAAATATTTTTAGCCTTACTTATAGTTTCATCTGAAGAACATCCATCTAGTATGCAAATCTCAAAATTTTGGTAAGTTTGAAAAATTAGTGATGTTAAACAACTCTCAATTGTTTTTTCAGAGTTATAAGTTGGTATAATTACGGATAGAATAGGCATAAAATAATTTACCTCTTTGTTTAATTTCATTAATATCTGAAGCAATCAGTTTAATTAAGTACATAAACTTTTCTACATCTGGAATAACATGAATATAGTTCTTTTAAATGAGTATATTTGGAACCCAGTTTAACAAAAATGCAAAATGCGTAGCAATATAGTTCTTTTTACTAAGATATGACTTATTTTTTGCCATTAAACCTATCTTATGTAATAGAGTTTTATCTTTAGCTTTATATGAGGTTTTTATCATATATCTAACATATTGATTCATTTTTTCACGAAAATAGTTTGATGCTAGATCTCCAGATAATCCAGAGTAATTAATAAGGCATTGTTCAATCTGTTCTAGCTGTGTAAAAAAATCTGGTTTAGTCCATGTTTTGTATTCATAATTTTCTTCGTGCAAATTAAACGATATAATCTGAGGATTTTCTATAATAATTGACGTATACTTGCTACATATACGTGATAAATATTCAATATCTGCTGAATACTTGAACCTTTCATCAAATAATCCCACATCATCAATAATACTTCTATGAATAGTAACCCCGGAAGGTATAGCAAGTGGGTGTAATGCTGACCAAGAACCAGGCTCTACTATACGGCATCGGAAAGAATTATCAAAACTATCACCTAAGTAGTTATGTCCGATGAGAGAAGGTTCTTGCAACAGTGTACAGGTTTTGCGAATAGTCTTTAATGCGTCTGGAGCAATTGTGTCATCATCATGGATAATACATATCCAATCATGAGCGGCAGATGTAAGGCACTTATTCCAAGTACTTAACATACCTTGGTTAGATGTATTGGATATTAATCTAACTCGTTTTATTTCTGCGAGAATATCATATGTTCCATCTTGAGAACCGTCATCTACTACTAATAATTCATCTTTGTCCTCTAATTGAGGAATGATTGATCTAGCAAGAGAAGCTACAGATTCACATCTTCTATATGTAGGAATTGCTACAGTAATAGGTGGATAGTTGCTCATTAAATTTCTCCAAAATTCACATCAATTTATGTTTATATAGTGGTAATAACAAAAGCCCAAAAATCTTCTTTTTGCATCTAATACATAAACTAAGTTTTTTGTCCATTTAGTTTTGTTAATTTTAGATGCGTTTGCCTTTGATAAGTTATAATTTCAGCTTACTGTTTTCTTTTGGTGTACTACATACTATTTGAACTACTCAAAATAGAATATGATTAATTAGATTTTATATGAGCTACAACGGCAAACTGTGTATACCGCATATCTTCCAAAGAATTACAGAAAATAAAATTCAAAAAATTAAATTTTTTTACTCTGTGGGGATGTTCTTTTTCAAGTGGGTTAATACCTCTAAGTGACTCAACACAATAGCCTAATGTCTCAAATGTTGATAATATACTGCGGCGAGTAAAAAAGCGTAGATGTGTTCTATCTAAAATGCCATGCTGTGTATATTGCCAGTCTTTATCAACTAAAAGCTTCCAAATATTGTCAAAATAACGAACATTAGGAATTGATGCAACAACTGTTCCACCTTCTTGCAAAAGTCCCTTTGCAAAGATTAATGCATCATACGGGTCTACTAAATGTTCTAATACGTCATTAAAAATAATACAATCAAATTTTTTTGAGGGAAGATTTAAATGTTTATTAAAAGCGCCACATACAACCTTATCTAGTTTTAATGCAGCACTTGATGCAGCACTTTCATTAATTTCTACTCCCCATACTTCAACTTCTCGTTTTTGTTTTAAAAGCTGACCGAAGAGACCAAGAGCGCAGCCAACATCAAGAATTGTTGATGCATTTTTAGGTATAAAACTTAGCATCTCATCTCGTTGAAGTTGAGTATAGGCATCGAAATCATTAATATCATACTGGCTTGCTCGTTCTTCAATATTTATCTGCTTATTTACGTTCATAACATCTCCAAATTTAGATAATATACGATGATTTTTCAATAGTTATAATAGCTAGACTAATGTGAGATTTGTATCTCTAAAAGCTATGCTTCCCCAGTTAGTATGCCAGTCCGCAATCAGAATGTCGCTACTTGATAGTGGTGCAATCTCAAAAACAGGCTTACCAACTACTATATCTAAGTCCTCTCTTGTTCCTTCCTTCTGCCCAAAACCGATACTAAAACCTGCGTAGTAAGAACCTGGAGCTAGATTTGAGTTTGCAATAGTTAGCTCTAAGCTAGTTTCATGATTTGCCTTAACTTTAAATTCTTCAGTGATTAATGTACCAATACAATTACCATTAGTATTAAAAACACTTGAGCCAATACTTAAGCCTTCCATTTCAATATCTGAGAGAATAGAAAGTTTATATTTAATAGGTTGACCAAATTCTAAAATTCCATCTTTTGATAGCAATTTAATATCAGAGAATCTTACTTTATTTCCATGTCCCGGTAATCTGAAATTTCTCAAATCCTCTGTTTTATTTTGTAGTATTTCTGAAAAATAAAGTTTTACAATACTATCAGTATCTCCAATTGCACGAACCTGACCAGATGCAAGGTAAACTACTTTATCGCAAAGTGAGTTAACCGCTCCCATATTATGACTTACAAAAAATACGGTTCGTCCCTCACTAGCAACTTGCCCCATTTTACCCAAGCACTTCTTCTGAAACTGAACGTCTCCTACTGCTAAAACTTCATCTACAATTAAAATTTCTGGCTCCAAATGCGCTGCAACTGCAAATGCCAACCGTACATACATACCTGATGAATATCGCTTAACTGGTGTATCTAAAAATTTTTCTACTTCAGAGAACGCAACTATTTCATCAAACTTACGTGTAATCTCTACCTTGCTCATCCCCAAAATTGCACCATTAAGAAAGATATTTTCTCTACCTGTCAATTCTGGATGAAAGCCTGTTCCTACTTCTAATAAGCTAGCTACTCTACCTTTAATACGGATAGAACCAGAAGTAGGCTCAGTAATTCTGCTGAGAACTTTTAATAACGTAGATTTTCCGGCGCCATTTCTTCCAATAATACCAACTCTATCGCCTTGTTTAATCTCAAACGATACATCATTTAGTGCCCAAAATTCCTCACGGCTATGATTTGCTTCCTTTTTCGCACGGGGATTGAAAACATTAACTAAGGACTTCGCAGCATCAGTCATTGCCCCGCGAAATGTCTTGTAACTCTCTTCTTGATGTCCCAGAATATACTTTTTACTTAAATTCTCAACTCGAATAACTGTATCCGACATCTGCTTTACTCCTTCCTCTAGCAAATATTTAAACTACATCAGCAAATGTGCGTTCCATTTTGCGGAAGTACCAAATCCCGCTGACAAGTATCAGAATCACTAAACCTACAGACAGTGCAAAACCTGGTAAATATATCTGCGATTCACCGCCCAAAATTGCCCACCGGAAACCATCGATAACTCCTACCATCGGGTTGAGCGAATACAGCAACCGCACTTGTTCGGAATACCGTTCAGCAATAACCTTGCTACTAAAACCAACTGGTGATACATATAAACCAAATTGGACGATGAACGGCACGACGTAGCGGAAGTCACGATATTCAACCGTCAAAGCTGCCAGCCATAGACCTGCACCTATCGATGCAGCAAAAGCTATCAATATAAAGAATGGCAAAGTCAGAATGCGCCAGTCGGGAACGAAGTTGTAGTAAGCCATCAACCCCAGCAGTATCATCCCCGAAATCAGGAAGTCTACGAAGCTGACAATCACTGCACTAGTAGGGACAATCAATCGGGGAAAGTAGACTTTAGAAAGTAGGTTGGCATTGCTAACCAAACTATTGCTGCACTCACTTAAAGCACCAGAGAAAAACTGCCAAGGTAACAACGCTGCAAACACCATGATTGGATAAGGTGCAGTTCCTTCTGGAGGTAGTTTCGCTAGGTTGCCAAACACAAAGGTGAACACCACCATTGTTAAAAAGGGACGAATTAATGCCCATGCCATCCCGATGACTGTTTGCTTGTAGCGCACCAAGATATCGCGCCAAGCTAAAAAGTAGAATAGTTCCCTGTATTTCCACAGGTCGCGCCAGTACTGGCTTTCACCCCTACCCGCCTCAATGATAAGTTCTTTGCTGTTCATCTACTTACCCGTTTGTTGCATAAAGTTAGACAATGAGGTTGGATTTGATACTTATAAAATCTGCAATCCTCGAAAAGTGTTTTTGTTGCCATCTGTTACTTGCTTCACCACAGTAGTTATACTATCAGGACATTTACGGTATCAGGCGACATTTTTATCTGTCTTGCAACTAATTGCTAATTTACATTAACAGGTTTGAGCAATCCACTGTATCTTTTATATTATTTGGTTAGAGCAAATAAAAGAGCATATTGTTCCTCAATATTCTTACTGCAAGATGCTATTAAAACTAGTATTTTTAATAACCTTTTATAAATAAGATGAACTAATTTTTATTTATGTTATTTTTATTTTAGTAAAAAATATTACTTTGCTAATGTAATAAGTGCATTCCGAGCGTATTATGCGGGAGCAAACTAGTAGTTGCTCCAAACGATTCTGTCACAAGTTTTCGGCAAATTGGCAACTATTGTAAATATCTTTAAATACAAAAAATATTTCCTACCTCGATTCTTGGCAATAAAATCCGTTGAAATACTTATGCTATCTAGTTTTCTGTCAAATAAAAAATAACAAAATATTTTTAAATATTTGTTGAGATTGAATGAATTTTTAATTTTTACCCGGATATACCTGGCAAAAGTTTGTATGACGTATATTTTTTTAGAAAATTATAATGCCATTCATACTTGGTTATTTATTCATATAGGAATCCGGTTTGATTTTTGTAGGCGTAGCCAGCGCTTACGCTTATAAGGTTAGGTATTGTAGGGTGCGCGATTACGCAAGTCGTAACGCACCATTTCTAAGGCTTTGGTGTGTTAAGAGAAGTGCTAACACACCCTACGTATCTGTAAGCGCAAAGCGCAGGCTACGCCAACAAAAATCAAATAATAATCCTATATATTGGTTTGAATTATCCCGTAGGATAGACCGAAAATATTTAGGAGACGCGATACCCAGCCTCTCTACATCCCATAGAATTAGTGACATGGACTCAGACGGAGCTTTACACATCATCCCTGTAAAAATAAGATATTTATTAAATATCGCTTTCTCAATGTGTGACGCGCTTGAGTAAAGCAATCCACATATCGGGTGGGTCTAAGTAGTAGTCGATTTGCTCGACTTGATAAGTATAGATATCAGAGCTATCTTGTAGAATTATGCGATCGCCAATCTTCACACCTTTACCATATCCGGTCATATGACCCAAGGCATAGTCGTCGATTGGCTCAAATACATAGTTATCGCCTAATTGATGAGTATAGTCGTATGTCTTGTAAAGTTTGGGTTTGGGCTTACGAGTAAAAAAATTAAACAATGAGAAATAATTAATTAAGTCAATGCCAAACTTGGTAGATGCCATAAGTTGCTAAATTTACTCTATTTTTAAAATATATAAAAGGTGTCGCCACTACCGGGGTTTGGAACTGGGCAATATTTTAATTGCTATTTTCCTTGAGAACAGCTAAGGTGCTGTGCCAATTTGCCAATTATAAGCGAGAGCGAAGTCCTGAGACAAGTTTTATGCACCAATAGTAAGCAATTCCTGCGTGTAGACTGTTTCAAGTGAATTTCTGGCTTTTGACGATGCACCACAAACGTCTCGAACAGGTTTTCAAAAATTGGGCGGAAAAACACTTGACATTACCCAGGTGGTAACTGCTATATTAGTTATCGTGAATGTGATGAGGCGTCGCCAAGTGGTAAGGCATCGGGTTTTGGTCCCGACATCCCTAGGTTCGAATCCTAGCGCCTCAGTTTTAAAGCCGTCAGTAATGACTAGCGTTTTGAATGTGTCAATAAATTAGCCAATTTGGCGTTAGCGTAGCTTACCGTAGGTATCGCGCAGGTCAATGCTGAAAACTTAGTTTTTTCGCGTAGTTAAGATTTTTTAGTATTCATTAGTACATTCAATCTGGAAAATCATAGGTAAAATTATTACCATTCGGTTTTATCCGGAAAATTTCGGTCATGGAAAGTAAATTTGAATAAATCAAGGTATTGGGTCAATAAAATTATCTATACTAATCCGCCAGTAAATCCAATGATTAGCTCGCAGCTAACCGAAAACGAGTATCGAAATATGGGAGTAGTGCCATAATTACATTAGCAATTACTATATAATGTATAAAAATTTTCGATATGTCTCGTGGCAGGGTAGATATGTCAAGCATTTTTTATTACGTAGTGTTACCCTAGTCATAGTGCATCGCTCCAACATTGTCTAATTCATTGTTCCTGCCCGATACTTGATACAGGGTAACAAGCAAGATTTGCTTTATTCGGTAATAATCATCTAAAGCTGAGATTGTTTGGAATTTTAATCAATAAATCAATTCAGTCATTTACCTGGGGTGCGTCGCAAGGATTGGCATTTAAAAATGTCAAGTTCATACGCTTTAGAAATCGTCTAAGCGTGAAATCGCTTACAAAAAATTACTAATAGAATTGACCAACGCTATGCTGAAGTCAGAAAAATATCCTTACTCGTTGTCACAAACCAACGTTACCCAGTTAAATGATACTGATGAAGGTGGATTGAATCTGGGTCAAGTTGGGGCTACGCTCCGTCGTCGAGCATTATTGATTGTAGGTGTAACAGGTGTAGTCGCTGCCGCTGCCGCATTAAAAGCAGAAACCGATCCTCCAGTTTATAATGGAAGATTTGAGATTTTAACCAAGCCTGTAACTGGCGAATCGAAGGCGATTGCGAACATTCAGCAAGGGCTATCTCAAGGCACGGTTGTAGCTCCCGAACCTGAAAGTGTTGCTACAACAATTAAAGTTCTGGAAAGCCCTCGCTTGCTCAATCCAATTGTGAAAGAGCTACAAAAGAAATATCCGCAAAAATACGCACGATTAACTTCAAAAGACCTTGCTTCAGATTTACAGATTACATCAAACCAACCAAATGTACTCGCAGTCG
This sequence comes from uncultured Calothrix sp., assembly GCA_964242965.1. Taxonomy (GTDB): domain Bacteria; phylum Cyanobacteriota; class Cyanobacteriia; order Cyanobacteriales; family Nostocaceae; genus JANNFJ01. The sequence goes on from CAXTCQ010000052.1 coordinate 34,120, forward strand.
AGTATGTATACAGTGATGAAGAACAAGTTAAAGAGGTTTTGCAAGAGCTACAGCGTACTTATCTTCAATACAGCTTGGCTGAACGTCAAGAAGATATTAATCAAGCCATAAAATTTGTTCAAGAGCGAATAACCAAAGGCGGATTGGAGACGCGAGTTGATAAATGGCAAGAAAAGCTACGCAGGTTGCGCCAAAATAATAATTTAGTTGAACCCGCTCAAAAAGCACAAGAAGTTTCAGTTCTAATTGGCAACCTGACACAACAGCGACTGGAAACGCGGGTGCAGTACGAACAAATGACGGCTAAGTATAATGATTTGCAACGCGAGTTAGCAGAACAACCAGAGGAACGAGCCGGAAACTCAATCCTCAGCGAAAATCCGCGCTACCAAAAGATTTTAGATCAAATTCAAGAAGCGGATATCGCTATTAAAAAAGAGTCAGCGCGATTCACGGATGAAAACCCCAGCTTAGAGACGCTCAAAGATAAAAAAACAAAACTAATGCCAATGCTCGTAGACGAAGAGTCACGAGTCCAGCGAGACTTTCTAAGTCGCATTAACGAACTTGCTGCACGCGATCGCTCTTTAGAACAGAAAATTCTGGAGAACGAAAAAAACCTGCGAACTCTTGCCACAGTCAACCGCGATTATGACAAAATTCAACAACAGTTAAAGATTTCAACGGATAATCTCACCCAATTTATCGCCAAACAACAAGCCTTAGAAATTGAAAAAGCACAAAAGCAGCAACCCTGGAAGTTACTCGATCCGCAACTAACCGAAGTTTTCAAGCCAACAGCTGTATCTGGAAGCGCGAAACGAAATTTGGCTTTAGGAGCGATGCTTGGCTTGCTATTGGGTGCAGGTGCAGCTTTAGTTGTTGATAAACTGAGTAACGTTTTTTACTCTTCCAAAGACCTCAAAGATGCAACATTCCTACCATTACTAGGGTCTGTGCCGTTACGAAAAGAACTTGCTACTTTAGGTGTGCAAGATAGTATCAGCGGTGAAATTCAAAAACCAGACCGCGCTTTGTTCTTTGAAGTATTTCGTTCGCTTTACACAAATATTCTCCTCCTGGGTTCGGATACACCAATTCGCTCGCTCGTCATCAGTTCAGCCACACAAGACGACGGAAAGACTACAGTCGCGGTATACCTAGCATTGGCAGCAGCGGCAATGGGACACCGAGTCTTGTTAGTCGATGCCAACTTGCGCTGTCCAACGCTGCACAAACGTGTTGGCTTGATGAACATTCAGGGGTTAACGGATGTGATTTCCTCCGACCTCGATTGGAGTAACACCATCGAGCGATCGCCACTCGAAAGCAATCTCTACGTCCTCAGTGCGGGTCCCATTCCACCCGATTCGATCCGCTTACTTGCTTCGCACAAAATGCAGGATTTGATGAACGACCTGCAAGCAAGCTTTGACTTAGTTATATATGACACACCACCAGTAGTTGGATTTGCTGATGCAAATTTACTAGCTGCAAATACCAACGGCATGGTACTAGTCGCAGGCTTAGGCAAGCTCAAGCGCACAGTCTTCCAGCAAGCCTTAGAAGAACTTCAAGTAGCAGGGACTCCAATCTTAGGGGTTGTAGCAAATAAATCCAAGGATGTTGCACCTACTTCTTACAGCCACTACGAGGAGTATTACAGAAAGAGCATGAGTGCCGAACGAATCGAAGTTGCTGAGAATGCCGAGAATAATTCCGCATCATCGTCGTCGTCAATTAGAAGAATTAGATAAGTAGGGAGTAGGGAGTAGGGAGTAGGGAGTAGGGAGTAGGGAGTAGGGAGTAGG
>CAXTCQ010000053.1:0-35790 GCA_964242965.1 uncultured Calothrix sp.
ATCCCACCCCACACCCAAACACCCCCAATACTTGGAGGTTTTGAATAGTCGAGGGGGCTAGAAACCGGGTTTCTAATTACCCCAAAACCTATATAGTATTGCTAACACCCCAACACCCGTTATAAAACCTAGTACTTACGCATAATTAACAAGAAAATAGCTATTCCAAACAAATTAGATCCCCCCAACCCCCCTTATAAAGGGGGGCTTTGCGTAAGTCCTAAAACCGATAGTAGTTACAATTTGTTACCAAAGAAAAAAAATAAACCTGTAGACTCCCCTCAAGCAATCATGGCATAAGTAATAAAGGTGTTCGTCCATTGGTTTAATTCATGACTGCTACTGTAAACAATACCCCCGATTTAGCATCGCGCTTAGTAAACAGCATACTCGGCATCAAGCCCTTAGCCGACTTTGCCAAACACCAAGCCCGACAAATGATGATTAAACGCGCTGAAAAAATCGGCGTACCTTGGACAAATGAAGTTGAAACCTTAAAAACGCGAGACTGGCAAGATAATTTAGCCCAAGTTAAAAATTCTCAACTTTCCTACCCCGACTATTACCTAACTTCATTCCACGCTTACGAAACTGGTAACATGAGTTGGCTAGCTGCATTTGAAGTCGAACCTGCGGCACATGCGGTTCATGCCAAAATTTGGCAAGATGCAGGCGCAGATGGTGACACCCAATTGCGTCAAACTTACCACGATATTGTCTCTTCAAATATCGATAACCAACCCCAAGCAATTCTCGACATAGGTTGCAGCGTTGGCATGAGTACTTTCGCACTGCATTCCTTGTACCCCCAAGCTTCCATTACAGGCTTAGATTTATCGCCATATTTTCTCGCCGTTGCCTATTATCGCGCTCAACAACGCCAAGCAAAAATCAATTGGGTTCACGCAAAAGCCGAATCCACAGGTTTACCCGATGCCTCGTTTGACTTAATCTCAATTTTCTTGGTTTGTCACGAATTACCCCAAGCACCTACCAAGCAGATTTTTGCAGAAGCAAAACGGTTGTTGCGTCCGAATGGGCATTTAGCGATTATGGATATGAATCCAAAATCGCAAGCCTTTACAAAAATGCCACCTTATGTATTAACGCTACTCAAAAGTACTGAACCATATTTAGATGATTATTTCAGCTTGGATATCGAGCAAGCTTTAATTGAGGCTGGTTTTCAAACTCCTGCGATCGCTCCCAATAGCCCCCGCCATCGTACTATTATTGCTAAGGTGAGTGATTGATTGGACTATCCTGCTGTGGGTAATAACGCCACCTTTATTGCTGCTAGCAGTTTACTATTTACGCAGTCCCTCTGCCCCATCGCTATTACGCTTGCTGTCATTTTTTGCGTTTGGGGCAATATCGGGCTTTTTTGCCCTTGGTTTACAATTCGGGTTTGAAATCCTTGCTAACTCGTTATTTAATTGGCAGCTACTCACGCGCAATATTTTCGGTGCTATCCTGCGACAGTTAATTCAAATCGCACCAATCGAGGAAAGTTGTAAACTCATAGCGGTGGTCGTTCCTACATATCATCTACGACGCAGACACAACTTGCGTTCGAGTACGGTTTTTTTGTTTGCAGTAGTAGTTTCTCTCGGTTTCACTGCCCAAGAAAACGCTGTTTATGTCTTCAACGATACTTCCTCACTTGTTGAACGCATTATCGGCACTCCTATCCATGCAATGTTCTCTGCCCCTTGGGCATATATCTTATCTGTAAATTTACCGAATCAAACCTTATTTAAAACATATAAAAATCCAATTCTTAAAGCTTGGCTAAACTCCGTAATTTGCCACGCTGTAGTAAATCTCTTCGCAACTGCTGGCAGTTACTCATCATCGCTACGTTTTCTCAGTTACGCTTTATTCCCGTTTCTGTTGTGGATGTTTTGGCGTTTGGAACAATTGCTGCGTCTCGTCCAAGCTAAACCCGTCATTATTCTAGTTTCTGGATATACGCGGCAACATCGTTACTGGCAAAGAGGTTTGATATTGTTTGCTTTGATGTTGGGTGGAAATGCCATTTTTGGAATGTTTTTGTTGTGGCAAACCGTTAGTCCGTTGATTGAAAGAGGTATTTTTGACAATCAGATATTGATATTTATACTGAGCCGAACTGCTTTGAATCTGGTTTATGCTGTTATAGCGTGGATAATATATCGCTATTTGTTACAGATGGCTAGGAAGCGATATGCCGGAGGCACGCTAGGGCGATACCATCTTTGATGGTTGCCAAGGGCATCGCACGAGTAATACGCTGGTGGTTCATATGATTAATTTTGGCATGTTGCGAGGGACAGATCCCCGACAACTCCTGCGGATGCTGCTGACGGATAAGGGTTGAGAACCCTCGTTTAAACCAAATATCAATGTAGAGACGCGAAATTTCGCGTCTCTACATCTTGTCGGATAACGAAAAATCATTATGTAAGGGGTGATATCCTTGATTCGCCAGTAGTATCCTCCAAGAAATCGGGGATCTTGTAACCTCGCACAAAAATTTTCTCCCAATCTCTTGACACTACACATACTACATACTACATTTGTATTACAAGGTTGATTTCCCCAAAGAATATTAACCCAAGTAGCAATGTAGAGGTAGCCAAGTGGTTAAAGGCAGCGGCTGGACGAAAGTCCGTAGTCCTTGTTCATAAACTTGTCTGCAAAGGCCGAAGAATTGAGGGTTATCGTGGTACCGCCATTCGCAGGTTCAAATCCTGCCCTCTACACCAAATAAAAAGTCCAATATTTTGAAAGAAAGAATTTTCATGTGGCAGGTAGCTCAGTTGGATAGAGCGCTTTATCTTTATTCACAACTTACCTGAAAAGGTCGAAGAATGAGGGTTATCGACTTATAAGCGAGAGGTCGCAGGTTCAAATCCTGCTCTGCCACCCAATTATTTCCAAAGTGAAAAGTTAGATCCCCGACTTCTTTAAGAAGTCGGGGATCTGGACACCACGAATTTCCACATGCGACATAGGATTGCGATGGGAATGAGGAGCTAAAAATAAAAACTCATAACTTTGATATGTGGCAAGTAGTTTAGCAGTAAAACGCCTAAAATATCCTTGACTGATAACTTGCTTGAAAAAGCCGAATTGTTGAGGGTTATCGCCTGTCACGCGGGAGACACGGGTGCAAATCCCGTTTTGCCACCTTTTTAAACTTGCCCGTAAGGGACGCGAGGTAAAGCCATGAATTACAACTTTTTGACCAACAAAAATAAAGCTACTCCTCAAAACCAACCTATCCCCGGACGCGAAAAAGAGATGATTCGGGGACGTAGCGGTGGGTTTATGTTTGACGCTGGTATTTGGCAAATGTTGCGACGCTGTTTATTAGTGGGAACAGCGCAAAGTACATACTATGCAGGCAAACACGAACTCACAGAGGATTTTTTCCAAGTCGTCAAAGATGCGATCGCCGAAAATCCCGGTCGTGTTGCCGAAGAAATACTCTATGCTAGCGATGGACGCGCTATCAATAATAGTACCCCAATCTTAGCGCTAGTGTTGCTGTCGATGGGTGAAGCAGCGTCCGCGAAAAAAGCTTTTATGGAAATCTTTCCAAAAGTAATTCGTACTGGTAGCCACTTCTACGAATGGCTGAATTACACCAAATCGATGCGTGGATTCGGTAAAGTTATCCGCGAAGTTGGTAAAAACTGGCTTTCACGCGAAGATGTCAAAGGACTAGCTTACCAGCTATTAAAATACCAACAACGGAATAGTTTTTCCCACCGCGACGCATTGCGTTTATTCCACGTCAAACCAACTACCGAAGACCACCAACTGTTATATAACTGGGTAGTCAAAGGTTGGGATGAGTTGCCTACGAATATCCCTTCTGACGCTTTAGCACAAATTTGGTGGTACGAATGGCTCAAACGCAACCCAGACCAAACTCATGAAGCTATTATCAAGGGACGCTTAACCCACGAAATGGCTGCACCTGTAGGCAAAATGGATAAACAAGCTTGGCAATTACTATTCCAAGAAATGCCCATTGGTGCAATGTTGCGTAACCTGGGTTCTTTAACCGAATTGGGTGTATTGCAAGCTTCGTCCAAGGAAAATTTACAGCGTGTCGAAGCAGTTCTCAACAGCAAAGACCATTTGCGAAAAGGACGTATTCACCCAATTGATGCATTGAAAGCACTCAAAACCTATGCATCAGGGGGAAGCTTGGGACGCAGCAAGAAAACTTGGAATCCAGTACCTCGCATTGTAGACATTCTGGAAAAAACAGTGGAATTGTCCTTTGATGTAGTGGAACCTACAGGTCAAGTGTTCATGCACGCTGTAGACATTTCTGGTTCGATGGGTTCTCCAGTTGCAGATATTGGGTTAACTTGCTGCGAAATTGCAGCTACTATGGCGTTAGTCACAGCAAAAGCCGAAAAGAACTACATGATTCGCGGTTTTTCTACCCAGTTCGTCGATTTAAAGATTACAGCTAAGGATAGTTTTAGTTCTGCGGTTTCCAAAGCTAGCAATCAGAACTTTGGGGGAACCGATGCTTCTATTGCTTACGACTGGATGATTAAAAATAAATTCAAAGCTGATGTAATTTGCTTTTGGACTGACTCGGAAAGTTGGGCTGGAAATAAGCATCCCAGTCAAGCATTAGCAGAATATCGCCAAAAAGTCAACCCTAATGTCAAAGCTGTATACGTAACTTTGACACCTTACCAAATTACCTTAGTTGACCCGAAAGACCCGTTATCTTGGGATTTGGCTGGATTTGACCCCGGTATTCCTCGGATTATCCAGATGTTAGCGACTGGTGAATTGTAGAAATTCCAGAGACGCGACGCCAGACGCTACAACGGGGGGAACCCCCGCAACGCGCTGGCTCAAATTTCGCGTCTCTACATTTATCTGTTTGTAGCTAAACGATGGCTAAAACAGGTTGATTTGTTGCATTGGTTGCGGGGGAAGCTTCCGAGTCGCTGCAATAAATCTCGCAGGAATTATTGGGACTCTCGATTAACTTGATTTTGTGGAGTTTTGCACCGAGTTGCTCAACAGGCGATCGCATAACATTATTAATGTACAATGCGATATTCTCGGCAGTTGGGACAACCTCGGTAAAGAAGGGGACATCCTTATTTAAAAAGCTGTGGTCAAAGGGTTCGATAACGTAATCCTCAATTGCTTGATTCAACGCACCCAAATCAATAAGCATCCCGGTACGCTCGTCGATTTGACCTTTTACAGTTACCTCTAAATGATAATTATGCCCGTGACCGTGAGGACGGGCACATTTTCCGTAAATATTCGCGTTTTCCTCATCGCTCAAGCGCGGATGTGCAAGTCGATGCGCGGCACTAAAATGAGTGCTAACAGTTAAATAGCCTTCCATACCGTTACCTGTATAATCTGCCCAAAGTTCAGGATGTTCAAATAATTGCACGCGGACTACGGGTAAATGCGGAGTTAGTTTTTGCCAAATTACCCGTGCGATATTCTCGGTTGTAGGCAGAGTTTCTTGAAACTCCGACCAAGCATCGTTGAGGAAAGAATAGTCTAGTTGACTGGTGACTTCTTTCTTGATTACATGTTTCACATCGGACAAATTCAATACCATGCCATATTCGTCAACATCCCCAAGCAGGGAGACAAATAAAACATAGTTGTGTCCGTGTCCGGGAAACTTGGCACATAGACCAAATTTCTGAAAATTTTCTGCTTCGCTCAATTCGGGCAAATAATAGCGGTGACTTGCGGAAAATTGAGCGCGGCGATTAACAATGCATTGCATGAGTACCTTGGCAGCAGAATTTAAAATTTCTTAATGTTTCGCTACTACCAGCATAAAGCAATTTCGGAGTTAGTTGGTAGTAGTTTTTTCACTACTGAATTATTGGGTATTTTTAGATAACGCTGATTGGGTATGCACGTACTGCATCTACTGTCGCAATCGTCAAACCATTTTGTAAAGCCTGACTTTGCAGCATTCTATCAAACGGATCGCGGTGCAATGAGGGTAAATTAATGAGTTGACCAATGCTAGCTTCATCTAGATCGAGATTTATTATTTGATGACGTTCTCGTTGTTTGGGGAAATAAATTTCGGGTGATTCTCTTAAAGGTAGTTTGCCCAACTGATACTTGACAATTGACTCCCATAGAGAAACAACACTTAAATAAACTTCATTTTATGGAGTGCGAATCGCGTCTCTAACATCAGTCGCAAGTCGTATATCTTTGCTAATAAACCATAGAAAAATATGAGTATCCAGCAGAAGTTTCATTTGCCCTCAAAAGCATTTAATATTTCTTCTGGTAAAGGAGCATCAAAATCATTGCTGTGTACGAAATTCCCCAGCACACAAGCCAAAAGGACGCAATTGCTTGTCAATAGCTTCTTGAGATGAAACGTTTGTAACTTTCGCTTCTCTGCGCTTTCGGGTTGCCAACAATTCTTGTTTTAAATTTTCCTTAACTGTCTTGCCTTCATCCGCTGGCAGAAGTTCCTCAAAAGCTTCCATGACAGTTTCTCGAATCAGGGTTTTCAATTCATCAATTGTGAGGTCTTTAACTTGCATCGTCAGGACTTTATACTAACGTCATTAAATTTAGCTTAGTTGATAATTACTATATAGGTTTAATTATAGATTGTGGATAATATGGTTCTGCTGCGTTCCTCGAATTGATCGCATCTACAGCAATGTTGCGTTTTAGGTAAAATGGTTGATATCACTGTCTTCTACGCTATTAAGTTATGACTGAATTGCTAAAGCAGGCGATCGCGCAAATCCAACAACTTACACCCGAACAACAAGACGCGATCGCAACTCGACTTCTAGATGAACTTAAGGATGACCAAGCTTGGACAGATCGATTTGCTGCAACTACTGATGACCAGTGGGATAAACTAGCTAAAATGGTGCGTGGAGAAATTAAGTCCGGTAAAACTTTCCCGCTTGATGATGTTTTTCCAGGCTAAAACATGCAATCAAGTGTAACCAAATCTTTCCGCAAACAACTAGATCAACTCCCTACGTCAGTGCAAGAGCAAGCAGCAAAAGCATATACACTTTGGCGTGAAGATCCCTATCATAACAGCCTTCAATTTAAACTTTGTTAGTCAGCGCCAACCTATTTATTCTGCTCGTGTCAGCCTTAACTATCGGGTTTTGGGTTTGTTAGAGTCGGACGACCATATTTATTGGTTTTGGATTGGCGTACATGATGAGTACGACGAGTTGTTGCAACGCTTGTAAGTTTATCTGCTAAGTAGGAAGGTGCTGACGTTCATGAAACCGGATCGGAGGAAGTTTTTGTCCTGAGTGGAACTTTCAATGATGGAGTGCGTGATTATCCAATAGGTACATTCATCATCCAATCAGTTCTAGCCATGTTCCCCAGTCAAAAACGGGCTATATTCTCTTCATCTTTTATCCAGATAAGTAGCCGCATTATTCCAATGTTAGGCTATGCACAAAGAGCCAATCTTATTTTGCTTCGTTCGCTGTAAAATATTGGAACGTTGGGATATGTGGCTTACCTAAAACGTGATTAATCTAGATACTAATACAGGAATTGCATTTATTGCTGAGGGTTCTCCTGTTCGCTATCAACTACGAACTTTCGTGAAAGGGCAACAAATGGTAATGACACAAACTGCATTTACTGAATTCGTTAATATTGTGCAGTATGCAGGGGGTAGTTTGGAACAGGCAAGAGCCTTGAGATTTTTGTTCATAGTTACTGTTGTTCGAGATAACCTATCCATAAAAGCCCAAGGATTACAACCGACTCGGAGCCTAGATGCTAACGATATAATTATTCTAGGCACCGGCGACCAAATGGGTATTCTAACGATGACAGCGGATGCAAAAGCTGTTCGTGCAGCTAGTGCCCAAGGAGTTGATTTTAATGTTTATCTTCATCTCCCCTACTCTTTAACAGGCAGTTGAATTATGCAGAAAACAATTCCAGCACATTTAGCAAGCACTTACCAATTAATTCAGTGTGCTTTTCCCCAAGGTATTGACGAACAGATATATTTACCGCTGCTAAAAATTCTTTACGAACATATGAGCGATCGCAGTTTAGCTCAAGTTATTGCCGAGTATACGGAAAAAGATTATTACGGTGTCCTCAATGATGTGTACCGCGTTGGTTCGATAGATGCTTTTTCATCTGAGATAATTGAGTTTGTGAAACAAAAATTGATAAGTTGTGGCTATGAAAAATGGCTAGCAGATGAGTAATGTTGCCATTCACCTTTTCCCCAATCACAGAAAACGATTACATTACCTTGTTGGCTTTTGATCGCAGTCAAACTAATTTATTTTGATTAATAGCCCAAAATCTGGCATATATTAGGCTATTTTTCTCGGGTTTTTCTTAACATTTAACATTTCTAAATTTTTAGTGATTATTGTAAATCAATGCATCCGGCACTTTGCGTAGTAGTTTCTCAAAACTAGCGCGATACGCCAAGGGCGTATCGCGCTAAGTGCAAGTTGAAATTAATGTAAATTTATTATTATCCGGATACACGCAATATACTTGCGTATAAAAGTTTAAAAAATTGTCCTAACATCCAAACATAAGTAATATTTATAATCAATATCATGGCTATGCGAGACGCAGATAAGGATCGTAATAAAAATCGTCCTGGCAAAAAAAATTCTTACACCCCAGCAACAGAACCAGCTTCTCTTCATGAGCTTAGACAGTTCTTGATGAATGCTCGTGGCAAATGCAATCAATTAGAAAAGCTGAATGCAGAAACCGTATCCCAACTTACTCAAGCTCAACAAGAAATCGCAACTTACCAAAATGAGATTAATGAGTTAAGAGAACGTGCAGCACAAAGTTACCAAATATATCAGAATGAACAGAAAAATTATCAATATATTTTATCGCTTTACGATCGAGAAAAAGCAAAAGCAGGTGAATTAATTACCCAACGCGATCGATGGGAACAACAAGCAAAGGAGAACGCAGAAGCGACATCTAAGCTTATTCAAGTTCAACAAAATATTCAGACTTACGGAATTAAGGTAAAAGAGTTAGAGAATAAAATATCAGAAAATTATCTGCTCTATGTTAACGAACAAGGAAAATCTCAGGAAGCTAAATCTCAACTCGTTGGAGTTCAGCAAAATATTCAAACTTATGAAATAGAAGTTAATAGATTAAAAGAACTTATTATACATGAAAAGCAAAATTATCAACAGACTTTTTGCCTTTATGAAGAAGAAAAACTTAAAGCGACAGAATTACTTGTCAAATATGAGGAAGTTACTTCAGAACGAGATAAATATGTGATTCTATATAATGAGACACAAACACAACTTAAATTTGAGCGACGTTCTAAAGCTAGTATTAAAGGATGGGAAACTCGTCGTAAGACTGAAAATGAAAGGTTAAAACAAGAAATTTCCGATATGGTAGTGCTGTTGCGGGAATCGCTAACAAGTAAAGACGAAGCGATAAATAATCTTTACGTTGTTGCAGAGCGTATGGATCGAATTCAATCTTTAGTGGATTTAGTAGATGAGGAAACAACAAATAGTCCAGTGGGAATGGTACAAAAATTTAAACGTATTTGGCTTGCGATTAAAGAGATACTTTCAGAATAAATAGAAGCAGCATTATGATAAAAAAATCTACATCAATTGGGGAAAATAACAATGGAGCAAAATTAGGTGATAAAATTCGTAATATTGCCGACCGCCTCAAACAAGAGACTCAGGTACAGATAAAAGCAACCTCTCGTATTTTAGGAGCTGCCGCTCAAATTTCCGAAAATCATGACAGACTAATTAATGAGGTGGTTGAGATGGTTGAGGAAGACCTTGAAAAACAAACCCAGACATATCAAAAAGATATTTATACAGTTGAGATTATCAAGCAACAGTTTAAAACATTACGTGAAGCCAAGAAGCATTTTAAACTAAAAGCAACTAGTTGGGAATCTCTTGTAAACAAAGTGAATGATTCATTTTCTCAAAATCTTATACCTGAGAATCAAGCTTTGTCAGACCGGATTTTAGAAAGTAAAAATACGCGACAAATTGAAAGCGATCGCAAAAATATTAAAGGGTTAGCGGTTTGTTTAGAATCAGATGTCGCAGAAATTTTTCCTAATTCTCAAGCTGTAAATGAAGCTCTACGTTTTCTCATTAGAGTTACGAAGGAAAATCGTTAATAAAATTAGCAATTAAATTTGAGAACCTTTGATTTGTAAGAAAGTGTGGTTTTGATATTAATCGAAGGCGATGTCAGCAGCAGCGGATAACCAGTTAGCTCTTGAGGGATAATTCTTGAATACCATAATTTTGCCGTTAGGAGCGAAGGAAAACACAGTAAATGGGTCAAATTTATTTCCTACCTCCATCCCAGGAGTACCTACAGGCATGTGGGGGACAGATAAGCCGGAAACATTTGCTCTTTCTTGAAGCAGATGTTTAATATCGTTTGCTGGAACATGTCCTTCGATAACATATCCATTCACAATTGCGGTGTGGCAAGATGCTAAGTTATCCGGCACTTTGTATCTTTGTTTTATTGCTTCGATATCAGGTGTGGGAAAGTCTTGAACTTCAAAACCCTGTATTTTCAAATGGTCAATCCAACCACCACAACAGCTACAGTCAGGACTGCGATATACAGTGATATTTGGTGCTTTTGCTTCTAATGTTGTCTGTTTATCCTGGATGTACTTGCTGGGATTGACTATAGTAGAAGCTGAAGAAATTGCGTGAGCATAGCTTATCGGAGTCACGCCTCCAAAGATGCCGAACATTGCCGTCATCGCCAGTGCTGCGATGACGGCAAGACGTACCACGATAGAAGGCAACGACTTTTGCCACCAATAAATAAATTTTGTCTGGCTCATCTAAAATTTCTTATAATGTTGTCCCCAAATTAATCATACATATTTGGAGCAAAAGTGACCTCGTGAACTCAAACAACCGAGTCAAAAATTTGTTACGCGGTCAAGTTTAGCTGTGGAAAAGTAGGCGATACGATACGGTCAGTTCCTCTAAATGGCATCATTTACTGCAATCTTGAACCTAACCGACTCCCCTCTGCAATGCATTAATTCGAGATTATCGAATTAATGCGATCGCTGGGACTTGAAAAAGTAGCGAAATACAGTCAATATTGTATTGACAACTCTGTTTACATACTTTGCGATTCGCGCTCCGCAGGAAAAAGAAAGTGGCTACTTCTAGTTTATGGCATGGATTTTTAGTCTATCGGCTGAGTGCGGAGCAAGCTCTACTACCGCAGAGCAATTTTCTCGCTATTTCTCACAAGTTTCCTGGGTTCTCTCAAATGGTAGTAAATCTCAATGCAGTACAAGAATTTATCAGGACGTGGAGAAAAACTGGTGGTGTCGAGTGTCTCCAAGCAGCATTAGTGAAATAGGTATTAATACACCAGAAGATGCTCAGTTGATGACAGAAGTGGGTGTTTTGCTATATCGGTGTTTACGTGCCGCTCCACCTTATAGGTATGCTTTGGTTGGTGTCGAAGTAGATGAGTTTAGAACTTATAGCGAATTTATCGAAGATTTTCCTAATCTGAAGTTTCCAGGATTAGTATTATCTCAAACATTAATCGAGTCAGCTGAAATTAGCCCTTTATTTAGGCAATTTAGCCCAGGATATATATGGAAACCTTATGAAGGAGAAGTTTATCAACCACTAAATAGTATTTTCAGATTTTAAAAGTAAATTTAATGAATTATTGATTGCTTAAAATCGGTATTTTCCACATCTGTGAAACCTTTAAACATACGAACAACGGGAAGAACTTCACAATTTAGCAACGGGATATCAAATTTTTCGGTAACTTTATAACCGAAAGCTGTATAAAGAGGTTCACCAGCCAAAGTAGCAATAATTTCAATCGTTTTAAAACCAGCATTAACAGCAGCAACTTCGCATTGTTCCATAATTTTGCTACCGATTCCCCGACGCACCCAAGCTGGATGAACGAAAAAAGCTCGAATCTGCGCAGGTTCAATATCGGGATTTAATAAAATATCTTCTTTCTTATCTTTAGCACTATCCCCACCATAAAGCGTTTTTCGCTGACTCCAACCACCGCAACCAACGATTTTACTTACACATTCTGCAACAAAATAAGTACCGTCGTTTATTAATTGGCTATCAACACCGAAGATACTTCCTAAAGCTCCCTCTATTTGTTGTGGAGTATAATAACCAGCTTGCAGAAACCTGACAGATTCGGGAATCAACGCTGTAAGTGTAGGGATATCCTCAAAGCAAGCTAAACGAATGTTTATATTCATCAATATTTTGGGTTGCTGCAATTACAGCAATTTTCATCTATTTAGACCACAAAGAATGCCTGTTTCATTAATGCGCGATAAGTCGTCAGCTACTAGATCCCCGACAACTTCTGCGGATACAGAGGCGCGAATAGAAGGTTAGACCCCTCAATTGGCATACAAACCGCCCCAGGCTTCAAGCAGTCAGTGCTAATCGAAACGAAGCCTGCTGAAAGCAGGCTTTGTTGCTGTTAGCCCTACCATAGAATGGTAGGGCGGTCTAACAGGGCATTCGAGAAGGCTATAGGATACCTTACTTGAGGGGTGACACCCCTGAATCGCCAGCGGTATCCTTCAATAAGTCGGGGATCTAGTAGCTTATTAAAATAAGCATATTCAATATGTCAAGCAACTAAAATAAAACTTAATTATTCCTTTACACTCCTACATATAAATATCTACAGCATCCTGCGCTTCATAGTGAAGTTGAGTGGCAATGCGAAACATCTCTTGTCCCGTATGCAAATAACTTTCGTCGTAGTTTAGCGGGAAATAATCTAATTCATCCAGCCCATCACCAATTTGATTGATGCAATAGTAAAGGTGGGCTGCGGTTCGTGCCAAAGCAGGTGGGTTTGGAAGGGAGCGAAAAATCGTTTGCGCTTGTTTAAAACCTTCTCGACAGCTTTGTAAATATTCCTCAAATGCTTCTAAAAGGTCATCATCAAAAGGGTCTGCGGCTAATTTATCGATTTGCTCGTCAAGCGAACTAAGGGTTTTTTCGACAAAGCGATTCACTGGGTGATAGATTTCACGCAGCCATTCATTGACTTGTTCATCAATATCTCGCCCAGTTTTGCGCGTTACTTGTTGCTTTTGGGCTGTCGCGGTACGCTGTTGACGTGCTTCGCTAACTTTTTGAGAGTGCCGATTGAGTCTTCGGTCGTAATTTTTGCGATTTTGCTCGTCACCTAAAACCTCATAAGCCGCATTAATACGAATAATCTGGTTTCGGTCTGCGGTTTTGGGATTGGTGTCGGGATGAAATAATTTAACCAAGTGGCGATAAGCTTGTTTAATCTCCGCTTGGCTAGCATTTTGATTGATTTTAAGTGTTTCGTAGTGATTGTTATCTGCCATTTCTCAAATCGGTGAAGCTGTTAGCACATCCTGCAAGGTATACAGCTTTGAATCTGTGTTTGTTAACCTAGTGGTTCATTTCATTAGTTCTAAGGGGCTATTAGATCCCCGACTTCGTAAAAGTTGTCGGGGATCTGGACTTCTCGAAAAGGTCAAAATTAATGAAACAGACCATTAGCCCAAAATACTTATTTTACTGCATACAGATGTTTTCTCATACTTCAAGCCCGGTTAGTAAAGTTATAAGGATAAAACTGTCTTGAAAATAAAATTCACGGACAGCCAGGATGTCATAACTCATAACTCCTAACTCATAACTCATAACTTCTAACTCCTAACTAAATGTAATACATAATATCAAACTGCTTGCGTGAGTCTCGCTTCTCGCAAAGGGTAGCGAGAGTGTAGCTTTGCAAGACAGAATTTGCTGCTAAACGGGCTTCAAGCCAGATTTCTTCAATTACTCCACTCTCCAAGGTTCTAGGTTTAATGTCTTCCTCTGTAGGACTAACGTCCAATCCTTCTAAACATCCCAAAACCTCAAAAAGTGTTATTTTCCAAGGTTCTCGCGCTAACAGATAACCACCTTTAGAACCGCGCTGGCTTCTGACTAAACCACCACGTCGTAAAGTGGCTAAGAGTTGTTCTAAGTAGCGGTCGGGTATATTTTGCTGCGCTGCTATTTGTCGAATCTGTAGCGGTTCCCCGCTTTGGTAATGCGTAGCTAGTTCTATTAATGCTAGTATTGCGTATTCTGATTTACACGATAGTTCCACAAGCAAATTAGGGAGTAGGGAGTAGGGAGTAGGGAGTAGGGAGAGGAAGGAGGAAGGGAGAAGGGGGAGGGGGGATATATATGTAGAAATAAAAAGCGTTATTTTCTTCCTCTACTTCGTCCACTCCCTCCACTTCCCTACTCCCTACTCCCTACTCGCTTCTCTTAGTATACTCCGGTTCTCCACTAGGGTTTGTTACTTTGTATCGCTGTATATGAAAAAAGACAAAAAAATCCTCGCCATTAGACGAGGATTAATATACTTTTATTTACAGACGGAGTACTAATGACACATTACTAATTAGAAAGTAAAGGTAGTTCTAAGAGTACCGATGAATGCATCATCATTGTCATTGCTTTGACCGGGCGATGTTAGATAAATTACACCAGGTGTGATGGAAACGTTATCGCTGACGCGGTACTTGTAGAAACCTTCAATATGGTAAGGTACTTGACCGTCTCTAACTCCAGCTGTACGGTTGAGCGAGTAAGGTTCTGCACCTGCAAATATACCCAGTACGTTACCTCTCTTACCAAAGTCAGGTAGCGCTACACCTACACCGTAGCTGAATGCCTCAAAGTTATCATTACTACGGAATCCATTTACGTCGTGGTACGAGAAGAAACCACTGATCGAAAGCTTATCGCTAGGTCGGAAAGCAATCGAAGCACCGTAGGAGTTACTCGAAGATGGAGAATCGATATTGTTAGCAGATAATGAACCAACTACAGGTACGAATCTATTGCTAGTAGTGTTAGGATTCGCAAGGTTTGGTATATCTCCAGTACCATTGAAACCACCAGCATCAAATAAGCTGCTACCTGCACCGTGATAACCGTGAACGTAAGTTGCAGCTAAAGCAATGCGATCGCCCAAATTGAAGTTCAACTGTCCAAGTGCTGCATAATTACCTTGTAACAAGCCAGTACCGCGATTGCCAGTGCTACCAGGATCGGCAGCTTCCGATGCCAAGTAACCAACGGTTATCGAGCTAGGTTTGAGGATACCGCCAGAACCAGGTCTGCCCAAAGCGATATTTAATGCTGCACCGGCACCACCACCGATACGGTAAATGGGGCTTTCAGAAGCGAAGGTTGACAACGCACCGTTCCCACCGTCATAGTCTTCAAAATATGGGTTATTGGTAGCAGCGTAGTCGCTATGAATACCACCATACGCAGATACATATAGTTGAGCGGGTCCGATGGGTACGTAGTAAGCCAACCAATCTAAACCAACACCGTTGGTGTCGTTACCAGTACCAATAAGATTAAAAGTCTGGTTGCCTTCAAAAGTTCCGTTAGCACCACCTGGTACTCCAACATCTAACCGTCTTGCATTACCACTTGCCAGACGGGTATGTAGTACGTCCTTACCTGTGAAGCTGGTTTGCAAGTCTAAACGAATGCGGTTTTGAAGAACGGTGTTGTTTCTGTTATCTGTGTTGCCACCAAAAGCATCGGTAACGGCAAAAATTGCTTCACCAACTAGCTTGGTTGTGGTGGAAAACTGGTTTGCTTCTAACTCGGCTGTACGTGCTTCTAATGCGTCAACGCGACCACGAAGAGTTGCAAGTTCTGCAGAGAATTCTTCTTGCAAACGCTGCAATGTTGCTAAATCTTGCTTTGTGACCAAATCAGCGGTTGCGGTGGCAATCAATTCGTTAACCCGATCCAAACAAGCGTTTAAACCTGCGGCAAATTCATAACGGGTTAAAGCACGATTACCGCGATAAGTTCCGTTAGGATAACCTGCGATACAACCGTAACGCTCAACCAACGATTGCAATGCTTGGAATGCCCAATCAGTGGGTTGTACATCGGAGAACTGTGAAACCGATGTTACTTGTCCTTGGGAATTGGTGTTGTTCTTCCCTTCGTTGCTGTACTTGTTAACTTGATCGAGAACGTTGTCGCTTTGTGCTGGTGCTGCTTGTGCTAATACGCTCGGCTTTTTAAGCGCTTCGATTGAGGTAACAGCTGTAAATACTTTGTTTGTAGAAGCGTTTACAGGAGCTTCAGATTGCGCTTCGGTTGTAGATACTTCTGAAACTGCTGCGTCATTCGTTGTCGCGGTGGCATTCGGTGCTGCGATCGCAGGGGCTGATGCTAGAATCGCGCCTAAAACTGCTGGACTCACAAAGAACGATTTCCACAATATATTTGACATTTCTGCTCTCCTCACACCTTTTCTAGACATTTTCTTTGCTGCAACTTAATGTTTCGTTAATGCTGCTTAATTTGTTTAGACCCTTTTTTGAGGGATTTGTGCCCCTCTCTACAATTCTAGTTTTAGCAAAGCTAATTACAGATTATAGCCAGGTCAGCTTTTTATGGGATTAACTTATAGAAAGTAATTGCCCTATAATCTAGCATTATAAAACACTATTTTCGCTTGATGACAAGATATTAACGTTCACCCAACTAACTGTCACATATCTTAGGCTATATGTTTTCAATCAAGGTAAGCGCAACTAACAGGTGTATGCGGATTCAAGAATCTACGGTACTTAGCTCAGATAAGCTGCTATTAAAGGGTTAGAAGCGCTTTAACTCTTACAAATACGCAGCACTTATAAGCATACTGCGATCGATTTATTACGCAAAAACCGCAGGTTAAATGTTAAATATTTAAAGTTTGATGCAGGGATCGTATTTCTACGCGATTGCGATCGCGCTACTTCGTTGGCTAGTCTATCCAAAGCGATTAGCAGTATTACTTTTTACAATTTTATCAAGCTGCCAACAGCTTAATTTATTTTGGAAATTACTCTAGCTAGGTCAAAGTCATTTTGGGTTAACCCACCCGCGTCGTGGGTAGTTAAGATAATCTTAACTTTGTTATAAGATATTTCTATATCTGGGTGATGCCCTGCGGACTCAGCTGGTTCTACAAGGCGGTTCACAAATTCGATTGCCTGGATAAAATTTTTAAACTTACGCTTTGACTCTAACTGCGACCCTTCGACAGTCCAACCATCAAGCGATTTTACCTGTTCTTGAATTTTAGATTCACTAAGTAGCTGCGCCATATAAAAATATTTTTGTCTTAATTACGAAAGTCGGTTTCGCCATTTCTTTGGGTCTTGAGAACAATGAAAAACTGAGTAGACAATGATAGTGTTATCCACAAGCTCATAGAAAACTAAGTAAGGGAAGCGTCGCAATACAGCCCTTCGGTAGTTATCATGAGCAATATACATAGATGGGTTTCGCCTAATTGATTGGATGCAAGCATCGACACAACGTAGAAACTCCTCTCCTAAACCAGATTCTTGTTGCTCGTACCAAGCATAAGCCTCCTGTGCATCCTGCTCTGCCTCGCGTAATATAATTAATCTAAGTATCATCGCGTTGGCTACGAATGCGTTCTTTACAGTCTTCCCATGAACTACCACTAGGATTTTTCAAATAAGCTGCTTTCCTGCGAGCAAGTTCTTCTTTTTGCCACTTGAGTACAGGAATTTCTTCGGGAGTAGAGGCAATGCTGTCCCACAAATCCTCAAGAAGTTGCAATTTTTCTGATAGGGCTAACTCGAATACCTGGCTGAACTCAACGTTCATACTGACCTCATTAAAAAGCTAGCTATAATGCTTTGAGTTTATCGTCGAAATAAATTGAAGGGCGATACTGCAAGAGGAGAGGGGCAGCTAAAAAAAGTATATATATAAAACTATCCGCTCTTAAATTAAGTCAAGGAGACTTAATCTAAGAGCGGTCTAGCGGGTCTTCAGGTTGCAACCAGACTGCCGGATGAAACTCCAAGCTAATCTAGGCAATTGAGCTAACTTAGTTCAGGTTGACTAAGATTAACTTTTAGAGAACAGCCCCGGCACACAGCCGGCTAACTGCAACCTGATGACCCATGCGTATACTACTTTCTATCATGGGCATCACCTCCTTGTTGCCTAAGCGGACTTAGTTTCAGAAGTCAGAGCGTTTCGCTCCGGGTGTTTATTCCTGTCTCTATATATAACATATCAATCAATGGGTTTGGGGAGATTTTATGAAAATATTTTTTGTTTCTGAAGCGATGCTGCGAGCCAAGGAATTTATAGCGTGCGAATATAGCGGTTCTCAGTTTAATAAGGTACACTCGCTTCGTCCAAGATGTAGGGGCTATTCTGTGCTGTGCCCCTACGACTGTACCTCACTCGAGAGGGAAACGCTATATCGGCACCGCAGCGCTGCAAAAAACCTTGCCAAACTTATCTATTGATCGCTAAGTAGGCAGGTAAACTACCTGCGCTAGTTTTTAATTTAATATTAGGGGTACGCAGTACCTACAAAGTATTCCCAGACCTTTTAAAGGCTGGTATTTGCCGTAGCTTGCCCTGTAACAGACGGTTAGTCTGTGCCTGTTTGTGACCAGAACAAGTGAAGGCGACCAAACTTATACGTCTCGACTCTGATTGATCCTCTGGTCGTTTAGAGTGGGGATGGTACAAGTTTTGGCACTTATCTTGTCTAATTTTAGCACGTTGAAAAACTTTAGACAATTTTAGATAGTTTTAGGCAAGAAAACGACTACTTAGTAATTGCCGATCGCAATACATCCTGCTGTCAGCACCATTAACCAATATTGCTGCATTCGTTCGAGATGTCCGTTGCTTGCCTTGCTGGGTAATAATGAGCTACCTTTAATAATGCATTGTATTAAGAAGCATTATTAATATAAAACTATGAGTACTACAAGCTTTCGGTTGGATGAAGACTTACAGGAGAAGCTGAATAGCACTGCTGTGCGGCTAAAGCGAAGCAAAGGTTGGTTAATTAATGAAGCAGTACGTCAGTATATCGAGCGTGAAGAACTTAGAACTAAGATGTTGTCCGAGACAGAAGAAGCTATTGCTGATATTGAGGCTGGGCATATTATTTCTGGGGAAGAGGTGTTGAATTGGTTGAAGACATGGGGAACCGAAGCTGAAAGCAAGGCACCTCAACATGGAGATTAACTTCTCAGCAAGTGCAGTTCAAGATTTAATCCGATTGCGAGAATTTATCGCTGCGAACAATCCGGCTTCAGCAGAGCGTATATCGCTCCGATTGCAGCAAGCGATTGGAAAGCTTGCTTTATATCCTGATATCGGGCATCGAGTAGAAGAACTAGAAGGTGTGCGCGAACTGGTTGCAGGAAACTATGTAGTCAGGTACTTACGTAGCGACGAAAAAATTTTTGTGCTACGAATTTGGCACGGCAAGGAATATCGCGGTTTAGATTAAGTAGAACAGCACTAAAAAACCTAACTAGTGGTTCGTTTCATAAATTCTGAGGGGCTATCAGATCCCCAACTTCGCAGAAGTTGTAGGTTGGGTGTAGCGTCAGGGCGTTACCCAACATTTAATAGTTGGGTTCCACTACCCTTCGGGAACGCGAAGCGCGTTGGCGTAGCCTGCGCTTTGCGCTTACGTTCCACCCAACCTACGTCTACGTCCAATTTTTTTAAACTGAAAAAAGTTAGGTCTTGTATACAAAAAAACAACCCCACTTGGTAGCAGGGTTGTTTCGACTAAAAGACTATTAAATGACTATTACAGTGCGTTACCGCGAGGTAGTACCTCTTCGGGGAATACAAATTTTTCGTGAGGTTGGTCTTGAGGAGCCATCCAAGCGCGGATACCCTCATTCAGCAAAATGTTCTTGGTATAGAAAGTTTCAAATTCGGGGTCTTCTGCCGCACGCAATTCTTGCGATACGAAGTCATAAGCCCGCAGGTTGAGTGCCAAGCCAACGATACCAACTGCACTCATCCACAACCCGGTTACGGGTACAAACAGCATGAAGAAATGCAACCAGCGTTTGTTAGAGAAAGCAATCCCGAAAATCTGCGACCAGAAACGGTTTGCTGTCACCATCGAGTAGGTTTCTTCTGCTTGAGTCGGGTTGAATGCTGGGAAGGTATTCGAGCCTTCGCCATCTTCAAACAATGTATTTTCTACGGTTGCACCGTGGATTGCACAAAGTAATGCTCCACCAAGTACACCTGCAACACCCATCATGTGGAAGGGGTTAAGAGTCCAGTTGTGGAACCCTTGCAAGAATAGTAAGAAGCGGAAGATTGCTGCAACTCCAAAGCTAGGTGCGAAGAACCAGCTTGACTGACCCAAGGGGTACATCAAGAAGACGCTAACGAAAACTGCAATTGGACCTGAAAATGCGATCGCGTTGTAAGGACGAATCCCAACTAGACGCGAAATTTCAAATTGACGCAGCATGAAGCCAATCAATCCGAATGCACCGTGAAGTGCAACAAAGGGCCACAATCCACCCAACTGACACCAGCGGGTAAAGTCTCCTTGAGCTTCGGGTCCCCACAAAAATAGTAGGGAATGTCCCATTGCGTCAGCAGGAGTTGATACTGCTACGGTTAAAAAGTTACAGCCTTCGAGATACGAAGATGCTAAACCGTGGGTATACCACGATGAAACGAAGGTTGTACCGGTCATCCAACCGCCGAGCGCTAAAAACGCGCAAGGGAATAATAGAATTCCCGACCAGCCTACAAACACGAAGCGATCGCGCTTTAACCAGTCGTCGAGAACATCAAACCAACCACGTTGACTAGGGGCGCGTCCAACTGCAATCGTCATCGGACAAAATCTCCAAAAATTTATAATTACGGGGGTTTTTACCTACAGTTCAGAGCGGATATAAAAATTTTGCTCTTATTGCAGATAATTTACCGGATTGTCAATCCAGTTTACAATTTTTTACCCTCTCTAATTATTCTAGGAGTAAATTACTAATTTTTCCAGGGGGTTTTTAATTTAACTTGACCATTTTTAGTAGCCAAATCGTCCCGAAGTAGCTTAACAGCAAGCATTAGAGCCTAAGTAAGTATAAATAATTAAGAAAATAAAAAATTCTCATTTTTCTCAGTTTCGGATGCCCCTATCTATTCAAGAGCGGCTATCCCCCATTGCGTTAGCGAAGCGAGCGCTAAAATGATTGCGGAGAATGAAATTAAGTTAAGGCTAAATTAGGCTAAATGTTCACTATTGATTTAACAGTAAAAAATACAGCTTTCCCAGTTTCGGTACAACGTAAGACTGCTGAGGATGCGGAAGCTGATTACCAACGGGTTTTAACCGCGATGCGTTCGGGTACCCCCGATATCGTCGAACTTAAGTGCGAAGGCAAAACTGAAAAACAAGTAGCCGTCCGCTCGAGTGAAATTTCGGGAGTCCAACTTACTCAGAAGGAAGGTTCGGCAACAGGTGCTGGTAGACCTCCTGGTTTCTTTGCAGTTCCTGCTGAGTAGCGCGGACAACTATATATAAATGATAGAACTCGGCATCGAAGTCAAAGATTTAAACTTCAACTGGTCTTCAGGAGAACAAGTAATTAAATCTTGCTCGCTGCAAGTCCCCAAGGGCGAATTTTGGATGCTCTTGGGTACTAACGGTAGTGGCAAATCAACTTTACTCCGGTTGCTAGCTGGACTATTAGCCCCGCACTCAGGTGAAATTCGGATTTTTCAACCCGTTGGTTTTGTTTTTCAAAACCCCGACCACCAATTGGTAATGCCTACAGTTGGTGCTGATGTAGCATTTGGTTTGGTGGAAGAAAAATTAAAGCCGATTGCTGTCAAAACTAGAGTCGAAGAGGCATTGGGTGCGGTGAATTTACTTTCCCTGCAACGACGACCTATTTATGCTTTGAGTGGGGGGCAAAAACAACGGGTTGCTTTAGCAGGTGCCCTTGCCCGTCGCTGCGAAGTTTTATTATTAGATGAGCCAACAGCACTGCTTGACCCCGATAGCCAATTGGATTTGGTC
Source organism: uncultured Calothrix sp. (assembly GCA_964242965.1). GTDB lineage: Bacteria > Cyanobacteriota > Cyanobacteriia > Cyanobacteriales > Nostocaceae > JANNFJ01. Next base: position 21,976 of record CAXTCQ010000053.1, read on the forward strand.
GAGAGCGTGCGTCGTCTCGTCAAAAGTCGTGGTATTACTGCTCTTTGGGTGACGCATCGCTTGGATGAGCTTAATTACTGCGATGGCGCTTTTTTGCTCGAAAAAGGTGTTCTTGTCGATTGCGGCGATGCCCAACGTTTGAAGGAACGTTTGATGGAATTAGACAACGGTTGACACTCTCAGCCCGCGCATGGACTGAGATTCTGCTGACAGAACAAGTCTAGAGCTAGAACAAATTGCCGTAGGCTGGGGAGTATCCCAATCTTCGGCTATACAAAGATTGATTAGAGAATATAAACTAGGGTAGAAAGACCACGGCGCTTTATTACCGCACGCGAAGCGCTTATATCTCAGGGCTAAAGCCTCTGAGTTTTACGCATACCGCGCAGTTCTATAACAATAGATCCTTTTAACGGGGGAAACTAATTAATCAAAAATGTTATGATTTCATGACATTTTTCGCAAGTTATTAAATTGAATAACCGACTGTGACGCGCCTCTTGAGGGCGCGTTAATCGTTTCCATACATTAATAAGCACATTTTGGCAACTATTTATTATTTGTTTTTGTGTAACATAGTGTTACAAGAGTTGATTGGATTACTATAAAAGTTATGAATGATTTTGTTAACTCTTGGAAATTGTGATTAAAAACCATGTCTTCTTCTTCATCCCCAGCCGTGCTTTTGGTAGACGGCTACAATATCATTGGCGCTTGGTCGTGCCTAAAAAAAACTTGCTCCCAAGCTGGTCTCGAAGCCGCACGCTACGAATTAGTCGAATCGATGACTAGTTACAGTGCATTTCACGGCTACGAAACTCAGGTTGTGTTTGATGCTCAATATCAAAATACCTCTAGTAATCGAGAAGTAATAACCGAGCTTTTATCGGTCTATTACACCGACTTTGGACAAACAGCGGACACTTATATCGAGAAATCTTGTGCGTCTTTCCGCTATCAAGTAGCACAATCACTGATTTCTCGCGTCATAGTTGCCACATCCGACCGCGCTCAACAGTTGATGATACAGGGGTATGGGGCAGAATGGATGTCTGCACTACAACTGTGTTACGACGTGCAAGCAAGTGTTTGTCGGGCGAGGCATAATTACCAGACGCGCAAACAATCGAAAAGTAGATTTTTAGCTAATTCCATTGACCCCAAAGCGCGGGAACGTTTAGCAGAATTGCGAATGGGATTGAAATAAGTATTATTGCGGCAGTAGCATTTAAGCTCTCTCAAGGAAAGTAGAGAGTAGTTGCCTGCTGGGAAAATGTTTACTCGCATCTACTTCAATACTTATACTACTTCAAATACAATAGACTTCTCCAAAATTAAATATAAACTGAGATGGGTTAAGCGCCCTACTCAAAGTAATGAATGGGCTTTATGGATGGACGAAGGAGCGAATACGGATATTTGTAAGGGGCGAAATGCCTATCCGACGAGGCATTTACGCTCTGAAACAATATCCCCAAAATTTTTTTTAGAAAACACTTGCCATTTTCTAATTTTACCGATAGGATTAATAACTGTGAGCGTTCCTCAGTAGCTCAGTGGTAGAGCGATCGGCTGTTAACCGATTGGTCGCAGGTTCGAATCCCGCCTGGGGAGTTTAATTTGAAAAGTTAGTTTATTGAAGAAGTAGAAGGTGAAACGTGAAGGATACAACTTCGAGTGTTAATCTTCACAGTTCCTACTTTCAACGTTACTGGCTGCTTGACCGTAATATTACTTTTCTCAATCACGGCTCCTTTGGTGCTTGTCCGAGAAACGTTTTAGAAATGCAGGCAAAATTGCGATCGCAGTTAGAAAATGAGCCGTTACGTTTCTTCGGACGCGAGTGGGAACCTTTACTCGACGGTGCGAGAAACGAATTAGCTAAATTTGTCGGTGCGGATGTCGAGGATTTGGTATTTGTTAACAATGCAACTACTGGTGTAAACGCAGTATTGCGTTCTTTGAAGTTTTCTGAAGCAGATGAATTGCTCGTTACCAACCACGAATATAATGCCTGTCGAAATGCATTAGATTTTGTTGCTAATCGCAGCGGTGCTAGGATAGTTGTGGCAAATATCCCATTTCCGATTGAGTCACCCCAGCAAATTATTAAAGCAGTGCTGGCAAAAGTTTCTCCAAAAACGCGATTGGTACTTTTAGATCATATTACGAGTCAAACAGGGTTAATTTTCCCGATTCAGCAGTTGGTGCGCGAATTGCAGCAGCGAGGTGTGGATACATTAATCGATGGTGCCCATGTGCTAGGGATGTTGCCCTTGGATTTGCGCTCTATTGGTGCTACTTATTACACTGGAAATTGTCATAAATGGCTGTGTGCGCCGAAAGGTGCGGCGTTTTTGTACGTACAGCGCGATAAACAGTTAGAAATTCGCCCATTAACAATTAGTCACGGTGCAAATTCTTCACTTACTCATAAAAGTCGCTTTCAATTAGAATTTGATTGGATGGGTACAGATGACCCGACTGCGTTCATGTGCGTTTCAGAGGCAATCCAATTTATAGGTGGGTTATTGCCTGGTGGATGGGATGAGTTAATGCAGCGCAATCACAAGTTAGTTTTGCAGGGAAGACAAGTGATTTGCGATGCGTTGGATGTGTTGCCGTTATGTCCGGATGAGATGATTGGTTCGATGGCAGTTATATCGATGCCAGCAGCATTGGAAAACCGCAGTTACATGGCATTGCACGATGAATTGTTTGATAAGTTTGGGATTGAAGTGCAGGTGATTGCTTGGGAGAAGCCGAAGTTGCTCGTGAGGATTTCGGCACAAATTTACAATACGTTGGAACAGTACGAGTATTTAGCTGAAGCGTTAAATAAGTTGATGTCGCGGTAGTCAAAAATCTGGGTATTTACACTACCATCTTGTCTTGCACTAAAGATATTGAATATTACAAAAATTAGGCTTTGGTTCATGTCCAAAGTTTTGCGGGATGTAGAGACACTTGGGTATCGCGTTCCAAGGTTTTCAACACCTAACCAACCAATTAAAACGTCGGACATAGACCAAAGCGTGGTCTGTTTCATAAATTATTAGGACTTACGCACGAATCACGCAGTTATATACCTTATTAGACGCAGAGAACACAGAGTTAAGAGGGTATGTTTCGGTTTTTGCGTAAGTCCTAATTATGAGGGGCTAACAGATCCCCGACAACTTTTACGTGCGTCGGGGATCTAACCCTCACGACTTGTCATAATTAATGAAATACACTATCAATAATTATAAATTTTTCGATTGTTTTATGACCCGTAGTGCGTCTTGTAAACCCTATGCTAATAGCATAAGTCCTCTATAAGAGGACTGAGGAAAAAAGATATTTTTGGCTATATAGTATTAGCCTATACATGGTTTATAGGGTTAGCTACAAGATATGAGTACAACTATTATCAGTTAATTGAACCTTATTGTCGTAAGGGCACGGCACTGCCGTGCCCCTACTGTATAATCTATTTACCCGAATGCTGTAATATCCTGAAATATAACTTAGTAATTTTTAACTTGCTTAACGGTAAAATCAATCTTTTTATATATGAAAAAATTGCGTTAAGTAATTATAGTTTAATAATATTGTTATAAATATATCGATATGAAAGTTTTTTATAGGCAATACATAGTTCCGTTAACGGTATTAATCGAAATGGGATTAGTTATAACGTCAATTAAGCCATCAGTAGCGCAAAATATTCCGCAATTATCAAATAACGTACATAATCTCAACCCTCAGATTACCAGCGGTTTATATAATTTGGAACAACGTAACTTTTTCCGTGAGGGAAGGGAACAGCTAGAGAGAGAAATTAAAGAACTATACGAGCAATCTCGTTCTAAACCAGGTAACGTTTTACAGTTGAATCCAGAAGTCAAGCAAATACAAAGACAATTAGCACCACTAGAATTACCTCAATGATTGCATTAACGTAGTAGTCCGTGTCATTAATTCTGATGGGTTGTAGGTTGGGTGTAGCGCCTGCTGCGTTACCCAACTGTTAAATGTTGGGTTCCACTTACGTTCCACCGCCACTTGCTACAACGCGGGGAACCCGCGCAACGCAGTGGCTCCCCAACCTACGTCGGCTTCGTTGTCGGGGATCTGGTTCTCTTGAAAAGGTCAAAATTAATGACACAGACCTGCATCGTGTTCCACCACATTAATTTCGAGGGGTTTCTGTAGCTTTCACGCTCTTATTTATAACTGAGAAAAAATAGCTAAATTAATAAATCTTAATACACTTAATATTCTACAAATACCGGGTTTTTGCTAAGGCAATCGTACTTGAGCGGAAAATTATGAATAAAGTTTTTAAAAAAGAGGGACAATATAGATATACATAACGTTTTTTTTTATATGACACCCAGTTCAACTGCTTGTTGTGTCACTACACTCAATCAGCGACAACAAATAACTGCTCATCAATCCAACCATTGTTCCAATTGGAAAGCTGGTGTTGCTATTAGTAGTAGTTCAAATCAAACTAAATATTGTACCGTCGTCGAAAATGGTCGAGTTGTTGTGAAACCGATATCGTCAGAAGTGGTTCCTAAGAGCATCGCATCATAAAGCATTTGTAGGTTGGGTGAAGCGATCGCTTCACCCAACTTATAGACTCTATTTGAGCTAATCGCGCATCAACCTCTCATTGTTGCAGCTTGAGCTAGCGGTGAGTTATCGTATTATGCAAGTAAATCTGCGGGATTGTTGTAGATTGCGATCGCATCTTTGAATTGATAAATTTTCACATAATAAAATTTCTTTTCAGTTTTCCTCTGCGTACTCTGTGTCTGGAGTGGTATTTACTCAAAAAACTCAAATCCCCGACGGATTAAATAAGTCAGGGATTTTTAGCTTTATTCGCTACCCATAGCTTCTTGATACTGCTTATTCTTCGATTTCCAATAACTATCTACCGTTTTTTTCGTCGCAACTGCATTTTCAAACTCCTCACCACCTTCTAAAATAATCCTTTCTCGCACCCGTTTGCGTAAATCGGATACAACTTTACCGTTAACTTTGCGCGTTTTCCCCCAGTCAAGCATCGGTTTCGGGTAAGAACTCCTATCTAAATAAGCACCTTGGAGAATTTCCGGCAAACTATAACCTTGTAACTCTGGTATCCAATGGTAAATAAAACTCAAATCCGAATCGCGTTCCTCAATATTCTTTGTCGGATTATAAATGCGAAAAGTATCGCTGAGAGGATTCGTAACACCAGCTTGCATTTGCCATTGCCAATTATCAATAGCTAAATCACCATCAACCAAGTAATTCATATAGTGCTTCGCACCCTGATGCCAAGAAATGCCACAATTAATAGTTAAAAAAGTCGCACACATTGCCCGCATCCGAAAGTTCATCCACCCCATATCTTTTAATTGACGCATACTCGCATCAACCATTGGGAAACCAGTTTGTCCGGATTGCCAAGCTTGAAATAATTCCTGTTTTTCTGGATTTAAATCTTCAGGTGCATACACCTCATCAAACTCGTGAAAACGATTAGTATGGGCAACTTCAGGATGAAAATACAGCCTTTGATTAAAACTATCATGCCACCGCAAGCGATCGCGGAATGCTTTGAGTGAAAATCCAGCTTTGGGTTGTGCTGCAAGTTCTTCAGCACGTTGCTTTGTCGCTTGATATACCTGCCTTGTAGTCAGCGTACCAAAGGTTAAATGCGGCGAAAGGTGCGATGTTGCTCCTTTTTGAGCTAACCAAGGACGCGATAGTTTCCAGTGATAACCGTGAAATCGCTTAGTTAAAAATGAATTTAATGTTGCTACCGCATTAGTTTCACCACCAGGAAAGTAAATTTTCTCAGTTTCCCAAAAAACACGATATTTTTGCTTTAACTCGGCAAAGGTAAGTTGCGGCAGGTTGAAAGATAATTGTGGAGTATTAATTTGCTTGGGTTCTGGATATACTGATTGACGTTGGTAAGTGTAATATTCATTAAACCACTCGTCGCGGTGATTATCGTCAGCTTGAATGAAGTTGCTTAAACCGATGTGAAAGTCGAGATTGAGAGACTTGTAAAAGTTAATGATGCCTTGGTCGCGTTCGATGCCATACTCAACTTGTACGTCGCGGTTAAAGAAAAGCTTGGGTTTTTGGTCTTGCGATATTAACAGAGTAGTCAATTCTTTGATAACTGTCTCTGCTTCTCCCTCAAATAAATATAAGCGACTTCCGAGTTTTTGTAGGTTCGCATCTAAGTTTTCTAACGAATCAAATAGAAATCGTACCCGTGAAAAACCAATATCTGCCCATTTTTGGTAAAACCAGGGGTCAATAATAAAACATGGTAATACTGCAACATTATTAGCTGTCGCTAAAAAAACACTTTCGTTATCATTTAAACGCAAGTCGCGTCGAAACCATAAAATATTCATTATAAGTATGCCTTACGATAGATGAAATATTGTAATTTTTACAATTCTTTAATAAAGAGAATACTAATCGATTGAAATTAGAGTTTAGGGTTTAGGGTTGCATCCAATGTCAATATGGCAGTGAAAGCAGTTTTTTGGCATCTCCAAAAGGGAATGTTGCTTTACCTATCCAATTGCCAAAAACAAGTATGTGTAAAGTCTAACGATTAGTAGGTGCTTGTTGTAGAGATTAGCGTTAGCCTGGAATGTACAGTTGAATATGATTAATTTTAAAATTTCATGTTGATGAATCAAACTTTAAGTGTGACTCCTAAAGAGGAGGAATATACGTATCAATCGACATCTACAGAACCACAAGTATCAATCAAAAAGTTAATAATCCTGAGTTTAGAAATCTTGGTAGCGATACCTCTAGGTTTTATCTTAACAAAATTTAACATCGGTGGAATCGCTTGGATATTCGGTGGAATCGCAGCAGGTGTAATTGTTTATCAAGGGTATCGCAGTCTATATCAATATTCTTTACAACCCAATCGTACTGCTCGGCAAATTGGTATGGTACTAGTTGGGTTGACGATTGGGTTTTCCAACGCGCAAGCTAATTTCGCTTCCGTCGCTTCTAAAATCCCCGTTTATATAATTATTACGCTATTTTTGCTGATTAGCGGTACTTGTATTGGTTATATGTACTCGCGTTTGAGTAAAATCAACTTACTTACCGCAATGTTAGCGACTGTACCGGGAGGCGTGGGGGTAATGGCTGCTGTAGCAGCTGATTATAATCGTAACGTTACGCTCGTCGCTCTCGTTCAAGTTATTCGCGTTACTTCAGTAGTTTTTCTAATTCCTTTAGTTGCGAGAGCATCTGTTGGCACATATACAACCCCGCAGGTTATTAACGGTACTTTAATCAATCTCGAACCATCTTATTTAAGCTTGCTAGCATTGGCTTTGTTAATCGCTGCTTTTGCTGCCAAACTTGCGGTGCGGCTGAAAATTCCTGCTGCTCACTTTTTTTCGGCATTAATAATTGGTATCAGTTTTAACTATGCCATTAATTTTTTACCTTTTTTAGGTGAAGTCACCTTTACTCCACCACCGTTAACTAACTTAATCGGGCAAATCCTACTGGGTATTACCATTGGTGAATACTGGGGAGAAAAACCAACTTTAAGCAAACGAACTTTACTCTATGCGGTTATCTCAACAATCATGACATTAGTAGCGGGTGCGATCGCATCTCTAATTGCCATGCAGTTAACTAGTTGGGATTGGTTGACATGTTTGCTTGTCACAGCACCGGGAGGTTCGGCTGAAATGATTTTAGTCGCTCTTGCCCTCGACCACAACGTTGATATTGTGACTGGTGGACATTTGGTAAGATTGATAGCAATTAATTGTTCGCTACCGATTTGGGTTTATTTATTTCGTCGTCTCGATAGTCAAATCGAAGAAATAGTTTGAGATATGCTAGTAGCAAATGCTTGCTGTAGCAATATTACAACGATAACGGGTAACATTTCTATTAACGACTTATTGAGCGAAAATGTTGGTGCTTAGAAACCCAGTTTATAAAACTGCGCGTAAGAAGCTGTTTACTCCCCACCTACTAATTATGTACCAAATAGACCCTCCTCTTCCGGCAAAAGAGTGCTTGCCGACAATGTACGACCTCAAAAGTGAAGACCCAGAGGAACCCGGTTTGCCAGACGAATTCCACGATTTACAACCGCAATTGTTGCGTGATACCTTCCATCCTCCAACTTATCCAGTAGATCGAGTATTTGTTGCTAGTGACATGAACCTATACTACGATGTACATCATCCTTTGTGGTACAAACGTCCTGATTGGTTTGCAGTAGTTGGCAATTCTAGACTTTACGAAAAAACAGAGCTACGCCTAAGTTATGTAATTTGGCAAGAGGGTGTTGACCCCTTTGTAGTTGTGGAATTACTTTCCCCAGGTACAGAAAAGGAAGATTTAGGGCAAACCTTACGAACAATAGACCAACCACCAACAAAATGGCAGGTGTACGAACAGGTACTGCGCGTACCTTATTATATTGTCTTTGACCGCTACACCGATACGTTACGAGCCTTTACTATTCAAGCAAGCAATTACACCGAACTTAACCTAGAAGAAGAACCACGTATTTGGATGCCGAACTTAGAACTAGGTTTAGGTTTGTGGCACGGTACTTATCAAGGTATCGAGAGGTTATGGCTGCGCTGGTATGATGTAAATGGCAACTGGATTCCCACTCCAGAGGAACAGCAAGCTATTCGGGCTGAACGAGAACATCAGCAAGTTGAGCAAGAACGTCAACGGGCTGAACGAGAACATCAGCGGGCTGAACAAGAATATCAGCGGGCTGAACGTTTAGCAGCGCGATTGCGAGATTTGGGTATTGACCCGTCCCAATTGTAGGAAAACTTTATTTTATCAAAGACTTACTTTTGTGGGGAAAGGTGATTTAGCAGGATTAAATCTCAAAGTGTTACATCCAGTAACGTAGGTTGGGTGGAACGAAGTGCAACCCAACCTACAAACTACAAACTTGAGTGTAAGAATATTTAATGTAGATGGAATTAACAGCGAAACCTAGAGTAAAAATATGCTGTATCAGTAGCGTTGCGGAAGCTTGGACAGCGATTCGTTGCGGTGCATCAGCACTGGGGTTAGTTTCAAATATGCCCAGCGGACCTGGTGTAATCTCGGAGAGTTTAATTGCCGAAATCGCTGCAAGAGTACCTCCACCGATAGCGACGTTTTTACTTACTAGTCATCAAGATACTCATGCGATTATCGAGCAAGTCAAGCGGTGTAGAACTAATACGGTACAGATATGCGATCGCATTATTTCCGGTACTTACCAAGATATCCGCAAAGCATTACCGGGGGTATGTATCGTCCAAGTTATTCACGTAAATAATGAGGATTCTCTGGAGGAAGCAATGCAAATTGCCCCCCAAGTCGATGCATTACTACTCGATTCTGGCAATCAATTGCTGACAATTAAGGAATTAGGAGGAACCGGACGCATCCACGACTGGAAGTTGAGTTGCAAAATTCGGGAATTAGTTGACGTACCGATTTTTCTAGCAGGGGGACTTAAGAGCGAAAATGTTGCCCTTGCGATCGCAGAAGTTGCACCATTTGGACTTGATTTGTGTAGCGGAGTACGTAGCGAAGGCAATTTAGATGAAGTTAAACTTAAACGCTTTTTTCAAGCAATTGAGGGAGTAGGGAGTGAAGAGTTAGGAGTGAAGAGTAATTAATTTTTTTTATTCGTACTCCTAACTCCTAACTTCTAATTCCTAACTCCTAACTCCTAACTCCTAAATCCTAATTCCTAACTCCTAACTTCTAATTCCTAACTCCTAACTTCTAATTCCTAACTCCTAACTCCTAACTTTTAACTCCCTACTTTTGAGCTACTCTTGGTTGACTAAGATAGCCATATACAACTCGTGAAACTTGACTAATAAAATCTTTAGCTCTCGAATCACCAAACGGTCTTCTCACCATAATTCCAGCTAAGTAACGCTTACCAGATGGCATTTGAATGATTCCCCCATCTGCGAGAATTACTCCTAGCGTTCCAGTTTTGTGAGCAATAGTTGCTCCTCTTCCAAGTCCAGATACTAATAAACTTTTATTTTCAACACGACGCATCATACCTAGAACTGTGTTACGACTAGAGTCTTTCAATAGCTGATTATTCGCAACTAGCGCTGAGAGTCGTACCAAATCCTTCGGACTAGTTGTATTCGTACCTTTGAAGTCACCCAGCAAATTCCGAATCACAGTATTTTGCAATCCCCAACTGCGGAAACGTGGGTTGAGTTTTGCCTTACCACCCAAACGGTCAATAATCATGTTTGTAGCGGTATTGTCGCTGATAGTAATCATCTTGGTGGCAGTTTCCAAAAGACTAAACCGGGTTCCCCTGCGTTTGTACTGCATGTTTCCAGAACCTCCGGTCATCAAGTCACCACGCATTACCAAGGTTTCATTCAGCTTGATTCGACCAGCATCTATTTCTTGGAATAAAGCAATCAGAATCGGAAACTTAATCGTGCTTGCTGCTGGAAATGCTTTTTCACCATTGAAATCGATGTAATTACCTGTTTCCAAATCGAGAAAAAACATTCCTGGGTCTAGCGATTTGTAGCGAGTCACTAACGACCTAACTTGCGAACTTAACTGCGATATCTCACTACCTAAAGGAACAACTCCAGCAAAGGGAGAAATACTACCAACTTGAACGGGAATCTTTTCTTCACTCGAACCGCTGTTTATAGTGCGTTCAATTGACGAGAAATTGACAATCCAATGCGACGAAGAATCACCTCTAATTAGCAATTTATCAGGTGAAACAGTATATCCCGGTGCTAATTCCACAACTAATCTAGCTGTCGTATCGTCAACCTTTCCAATCCGGATTTCTCGAACTGCTGAACCAAAACGTTGCCGCAATGTATTGCCGTCAATATCAGTTCCCGGTAAGTCAATTACCAATCGTGTCGGACTACCGATTAAAAATGCTTTTGGTTTAACTCCAGATTCTGTAGTGATGTTGAGTTGATTTTGTACTTGATCGAAATACCAAGATTCTAAGCGAGCAGCTTTTGCTGGGGAAGAAAGCAGGACAATACTGGCAACGCTGAGTAGTAAAAAGCGTAGTCTCATGCGTGATAATAACTAGGTGTGAGAAGGGATTACTTGCACCAATTTTCTCTGTTCTTACGGTATATCCGGAAGAAAACTAAAAGGTAAATTAGTACTAAATCATTACGAAAAGACACCTAGATTTCAAAATTGTTCCGCAAAGATTAGGGAGTAGGGAGTAGGGAGGTAGGGAGGTGGGGAGGTAAGGAGGTAGGGAGATGAGGGAGATGAGGGAGATGGAACTTCTCCCACACCCCTTACTCCTCCCTACTCCCCCCTACTCCCTACTCCCTACTCCCTCTAACCTGCTTGAGCTATTAACTGATTGGCGATTTGTTGTGCTTGATTGATAGGAATGGCAAATCCTAAACCTTGGGCACCTTGGATGATGGCAGTATTGATTCCGATGACTTGTCCGCGTTGATTTAATAAGGGTCCACCGGAGTTACCAGGGTTAATTGCAGCGTCAGTTTGAATGAAACTCATACTGCGATCGCGTCCTGCACCAATCGCACGACTCGAACGACCTGTACCGCTAACAATACCAACAGTGACGGTATTATCTAAACCAAGGGGATTGCCGATAGCGATCGCCCATTCTCCAGGTTTTATTTGGTCGGAATTGGCGATGCTAACAGTTGGTAAATTTGTAGCCTGAATTTGCACTACTGCTACATCCATTCGTTCGTCTTCTCCCAATACCCGACCTGCGAGTTTACGACCATCTTTCAACGTTACCGTTACCCGGTCGGCACCATTGACAACATGCGCGTTGGTGAGAATCAAACCATTTGACCTGAGAACAAACCCGGAACCAGTTCCCCGCGCAATTCGTCCATAACCACTGTATCGACTTTGAACTGTCCGCGTCGAGTCAATTCGCACTACCGCAGGTCCAGTGCGTTCGACTGCACTAGAAATAAAATTACTATCTGTATTACTAGTCAATGCAGCAGTCGGTAACTGCGCGATTGGAAGACCTGAAGTAAGTGCTTTTGTCGGGACAATTTGCATTCCTACCAAAGCTGTTACTGCTCCAACCGATATCAAAGACAAACTAGTTACTGAGTTTTTAAAAGAAAAATTAGCAGACATTGCAGATATCCAATTGTGTGTGTGAGAATGTGTTTTGAGTTAAATTGTAGGGTGTGTTAGCGTAGCGTAACGCACCTAAAATTGCCGATGTTGTCTACCTATTGAAGTAAACGTTTAATAGTATCCAAGCCGACTTGAGTCGTTTCATCAAGTAATTTCGGGTCTACAGTTTTATCGTTTGGCGTATGATAATTTGGTTCGTAACCGCGATAGAAAAATAGAACTGGAACACCTTTGGCGGCAAAAGAAGCGTGGTCGCTACCACCATTTGCAGCACTTCCACCAAATAATTCAACTTTCGGCTCAACAACTTTGGCTAACCCAGTTAGTGATGATGTACCGCCAATTTGCAGTTGGTTATTAACACCAACCATGTCAAAGTTCATCATTGCTTTTAACCCCTTCAGAAACTGCGGTGTTGCTGCATTCACAAAAGCCCGCGAACCGTGCAACCCATCTTCTTCACCATCGAAAGCGATAAACCAAGCTTGACGTGCAAGCGGTGTACCTGATAGATTTCGGGCGATCGCAAGTACAGTTGCTGTACCGGAAGCGTTATCGTTTGCCCCTGGCGCACCTGCTACTGAGTCATAATGACCACCTATTATTACTTGGGGTTGCGTTACGCCTTCTGGATATGCAATGACATTTCGCCCTGTAACAACACGGTTTTGCCCGTTGGCATTTAGCTTGAGACTGAGCCGATTCTTCTGGGCACGGTCAATTAATGAGTTACCTTCGTTACTCGATATTCCCAAGACCGGAATTTTGGAGGCTTCAGTCAACGCACCACCTGCAAAGTTACCCGGTTTGTTGTTGACAATTATCAGTCCAATTGCGCCAGCATTTGCAGCATTTCGAGCTTTTTCTCCAAAGGGAATTTCGCCGCGTTTAACAATTGCGATCGCGCCAGCGACTCCCCTTGGGAGTATCGCGTTTTTCACATTTACAGATGCAAAATCATCTGCTCGTCCAAAGTTGGGAACTGCAACTAGAGAAGCATCAATCTTGCCGGGAACCGAACCTTTGAGCGCTTGAGCGTTGATTGTAGTTCCATCAACAACTAGATTTGAACCCAAATCTGTAAATTTGGAATAAGTAAAAGTTTGAATTTGGGTTTTGTAACCAGCTTTGCGGTACTGTTCGCTCAAGTAATTGCTTGCTTGTTCCATTACAGGTGTACCAGCAACTCTAGATCCCATATTTACTAAAGCTTCCACATCCGCATAAGTTGTACTTGTAGTTTGAGCTTGTTTCGTCTCGGCTTGAACCGAAGACTCAAAAGCTTTGGTTAAAGTATTTGAATGAACGCAAGCCGTTGGAAATAAAACTAAGATTGCCGCGATTGCCCGTAACCAAGAATTAGCTAGGTTGGTTTTTGCAAAAGTCATTTTATTTTAATAATTTTTATTCGTACTGATATTGCCTTGAATAATAAGTAAGGAATTTTAAGTAGTGAGACATCGACCTGCGGGTTTATGACTATTCTTTTAGTGTGATAGTTAAAAATGACAAAAAAATGTCAGCATATATTAAAGATATAAGTTACCAAAATATCTACAGCGGATTTTATCTAAATATAATACAGCGTGTAAGTTGAGATTGTCGTAGGGGCAAGGCAATGCCGTTCCCCAA
>CAXTCQ010000054.1:0-11139 GCA_964242965.1 uncultured Calothrix sp.
CCCCTCTCCCCGCCCCTACAATACTGTCGGTTAACAACTGTTGACTGAAATTCAAGAATATCGATAATTCATTAGACATCTCCGGAAATTAATTATGCGTGACCTGAAATCCTTATAGAGACGCGAAATTAAGCCCTACGGGCACACTGAGTCCCAAGGTACCAAGGGGACACGCTACGCAAACGTGAACGCGTCTCTACATTATTTTTTGGAGATGTCTATTCAAAGAAGGATACAGCCACATTTATCGCGTCACAACTTGCACAATTATAAGATTTGCACTTTTCTGCATAGATTAAAAATTCATCTCCAATTAGAATAAGCAAATACTTTAACCAATGTAGTCAGGTATTCTTCGGGAATTTCCAAAATTAAATTAACTATCTTGTGGGATGGGGTATTTCTACCCGTCCAATTTGAGTAGTATTGGAGTTTTAAGAAAGGCTTTTTGATAAAGCTTTATATATTTTAATTTGGATTCCTATAGGTAAAAATATGATACTAGTAAGCTTAGAAGAACATCAAGTTTATGGGCATTTATCAGTGGAAAAAAAACTGGGTATTCTTGTGGTTGATGACCATCAATTAATTTTGACTGGTACTTTGGATGTATTAAATCGGCAGTATCCAAATGCTGATATTTTTAAGGCTCAAACAGCCAAAGAGACACTTTCTCTACTTCAATCTCGCCAGGTTGAACTGATTGTGATGGATTTGTCGATTCCCAATCGGCAAGGGGAAACAGCAGAAATTGATACCGGAATTAAGCTTTTGCAAACTTTGCTCAAAGAATATCCCGATGGGAATTTTATGGTGCAAAGTAGTTATGTGAAAGCGTTAATCCGGATTAAACATGAGATTGATAATCATCAGGGTGGGTTTGCGATCGCCGACAAAGGATTACCCGAATCGGAGATGCTAATGCGGGTTAATTTGGCACTTCATGGTGCAACCCACACGAAAGATATAAAAACAGGGATTGAACTCAAACCCGAATGGTTGGATGTATTGCGGTTGGCTTTTGAAGAGAGCTTGACAGATAAGGCGATCGCCGAAAAAATGTATAAATCAGAACGAGCAGTACGGACTTACTGGACGAAGATTCAGGATGTTTTGGGTGTGTATCCTGAAGACTGCAAGCAACATGGCAAGAATATGCGAATTCAAACCGAAGTTCGTTCTCGTGAAGAAGGTTTAATTGATTGATGCGGGGAAAATTAATCTGGGAAGGAGCTAGATGAAAAGGAAAATCTGGAGTCGCATTCGTAAGGAATTAGAGTTGTGGTCGCTTGCACCTCCAGGTATTATGGTGCTGGTTGTGGTGATATTAATACGTATATTTGGGGGAATGCAATATGCCGAATGGATGTTCCTTGATACTATGTTACGTCTGCGTCCACAAGAAAAACTCGATGAACGTGTCGTAATTGTGGGAATTGATGAAAAGGATATTAAATGGGTTAATACATATCCGGTTCCAGATCAAAAAATTGCAGAGTTACTTACCAAGCTGGAAACCTATCAACCGTTAGCAATTGGCTTAGATATCTTCAAAAACGTTCCTGTGGAACCTGGTGGGGAACAACTCAAACGGGTATTTCAGGAAAATACTAATATTATTGGTATTCAAAAAATATTACCACCCGGAGAAATTTCCCCACCCCCAATGCCATCTGAACAAGTTGGATTTGTTGATGTATTTAATGATGGGGATACTCAAAATCGACGCTATTTGTTGTCTACACCGGATAGTAAATATTATGAAGATGAAACAAAAGATAAATATTCTCTAGCGGTGCGGTTAGTTAATAAGTACCTGAAGGCGAAAGGAATTAATAGCTATGAAGTAGGAAAAAATGACCCAAATACGATAATGTTTGCTGGGATTGAATTACCCCTCATTACTCAGAATTTTGGTGGGTATGTTAACGTTAATAATGGGGGAATGCAAATTTTAATAAACTTCCGCAATAATTCTCAGCCTTTTCATGTTGTGTCGCTGCGCGATATTTTAAATGGGAAAGTTGATGCGGAAAAGTTGCGCGATCGCATTGTATTAATTGGTAACCGAAATCAAAGTGTACGTGATTCTTTTTATACGGATGGTGTGCCAGCATCAGAATTAAAAGGTGAAATTTACGGCGTTGACTATCACGCTCATGTTATTAGTCAAATCCTTAGTACCGCAATCTATGGTCGCCCAATGTTGAACAGTTGGGGAGATATGGAAGAGTACATATGGATATTTATTTGCGGTTTTCTTCCGATCGCGGTTGGACGAATAACTCAATCTGTTTGGAAAAATATACTTAGCGTTGCTGTAACAGGGGTTTTTCTGTTGAGTTTTGGGTACGTAATGCTGTGTCTGTGGGGTATATGGATTCCTGTAGCACCTATTTTGCTGATATTAGCTGTGAATGGGGGTGGACTGAGTGCTTTTGCATTTTACCAGCACGATAAATTCATGCGATCGCAAATTAACGAACGTCAAAAAACAATTCAACACACTTTTTCTGTAATTCATAATGGTCCGTTGCAAACCCTCGGTTATGGATTAAAGCATATGCGTGCGAAAGATACTTCTTACGAGCAATTACTTGGACACTTTGAAAAGCTCGATAGAGAAATTCGAGAAATTGGTGAGTTTCTCAAACTTGAAGCATTAACAAAGGAAGAAAGTTTGCGTTTAGGAAGCGGATTAATACTCGAATTAAACCGACCACTTCATGATTTACTATACGAAGTTTATTCAAGTACCTTAGACCGCGATGGTTTTGAGTATTTTCAAACATTAAAAGTTAAAATTCGCAATTTTGAGCCAATTGATGATAAGTGTGTAAGTCTCGAAGACAAATCCGGAATTTGCCTGTTTTTAGAGGAAGCTTTATGTAATATTGGCAAACATGCTCAAGGAGTAAAGCGCGTTCAAGCATCAGGTATTTATGCTGAAAATAAATACAAGTTACGGGTTACAGACAATGGTTCTGGGATTAAATCAAAGCTTGAAAATAAAGGTACAAAACATTCTAAAATAATCGCTAAACACTTAGGTGGCGAGTTTAGACGCGAATCAATTTATCCTCACGGAACTGTATGCGAACTGATTTGGACACCTGTGAATAAATTTTAGATTTTTTTATATTATAGGACTTACGCAAAAAAATTTCGTGAAAATGCGTAAGTCCTAATATTAGTCTCACCCAAACGATAAAAAGTAATAATTTAAGTTTATATATAATGCTTTCAAGGATTTTGAATTTAATATTGCATAAAAGCATTGGCTTGAACCCTATAAACTTATAAATGTGATTGCAATACTGCCTCGCAATCGGGGAAATGGGGTTGCGGGATGCATATATAGAAAGCTAGATTTACAATGATTTTTTTCCTTTACCTAATACTCATGAACCCCCAAAACCTCCAAGTATTTCAGCAATTAGGGGTAGTCGTTAAATATTTATAGCGCGACATGTCCTTTTAGTCCATAACCATACAATCAGCAATATCTACCATGAATCATCAATATTTTTCATTTTGGCGAAATAACCACAAACTGACAAGTTTGGTTATGGGAGTGCTTTTCGTGATTCCTACATTCCCCGCATATGCTGAGTTTAAACCAAGCGATCGCAAACCAGCGAGTGGATATTCTCGTGCGGGTGGTTCGCGTGGATGTGCAAGTAGCGGTATCCCGATAACGCAGCTTGCACCAGATACATTTGTTGGTAAAACTGCTTCGACACGTCCAATGCTTGCTTGGTATATGCCAAGTTCCCAAACTGTACGATTTGGACTTTTTGAACTTGAGTCAGCCACAAAAGTGAAACGAATTGGTAAATCGAAAGAAATACCAACAGTAATTGGGATTAACAAACTAAAACTTCCCCTCGATTACCCTGAACTAGCAGTAGGTAAAACATATCTTTGGCAAATTTCAGTTGATTGTGGAAAGGACATGATTGTTAACGGTGTGGAATTTACCGTCATAAATTCTCAATCACTCCCTAATAAACAATTTACTACCGTTCAGGAAAGGGTAAATTATTACAGTGAAAATGAACTATGGTATGAAGCGCTTGAAGAAGCATTAAATGCAGCGAGAAATGGTAAGCTGAGTCAAATTGCATCAACATTAGTTCAAAACCTTGCACAGTCTGAAAATAAACAAAAGAACGAACAACGAATTGAACATCTCCGGAAAATTTCGGGTAATACTTAAACACTTATGAGAGGGTGTTCAATACTGCGTAGGTTTTGGGGAAATCAGAAACCCGGTATCTCCAAGATACCGGGTTTCTAGTAGTGCGTTTCATTAATTTTGACCTGTTCGCTCTTGCCCAGATCCCCGACTTCGCAGGAGTTGTCGGGGATCTAGCAACCCCCCAAAATTAATGACACAGAGCACTAACTAGCCCCTCGACTATCCAAAACCTACGTAGTATTGAGAGGGTGTTTATAAATTCGGCAAAAGACCCTCTGAGATGTAATATATAAAGACGCGATATATCGCGTCTCTACATTCTTTTCCACTTCGATGTCTACTAGATATAATATTAAAGCCAATTACCAATAATAATCATGGGTGCCCAATAGGCAGGGTTATCATATGTGGGGTTTATATTTTCAGATGGTAGTGATTTCTTCGCATTAATCATTTTAATCTGGGCTTTTTGCAATGCTTCCGCAATACTCATTCCCGCGTTGCGATAGTTGGTGTAAAATTCTTTGACTAATAATGATGTCGAGTTATCGTCAATACTCCACAAAGATGCGATCGCACTTTTAACACCAACTTGTAATGCAACTCCAGCTAATCCTAGTGTTGTGCGGTCATCACCAACTGCGGTTTCACATGCGGTAAGTGCAAGAAGTTCGACGCTATCTGATTTATTGCTGAGGTTTCGCAGTGAATTTTCTAATTGGCTGATGGTGAGTTTTTGGTTGTTGCCTGTGACAATGAAGGTATCTTCGGGAATGATACCAAATTGAGCATGACTAGCTACATGGACAATGGGGTATGTGGTTTTCTCTAGGTTGTTCTGAAAACTTTGGGGGAGAAAGTTTTTATCTATGAGGTCTCTAGAATTGGGAAATATACTTTTAATTGCTTTTACTTCGCTGTCAACTGAATTGAGTGCAGGAAAAAGCTTTCCGTCAATTGTTGCTGATTCCGTTAAACCCAAAATTAACGCCTTTTGACTACTGCGATCGCGTCGTTTGGGTGTGTTAAGTCGTAAACTAGGGGTTGTGGCAACTGCGTAAGTTTCGATTAAATATTTCTTTTGTTGGCTGTCATAAAGTGCTGCCATTGGAACGCTACGCAAGAACCCATCCTGAATAAAGACAAGAGTTTTGACTTCTTGAGGTTTAATATCCGATAGAATTGGGCGAATTATCAAATCATAAAGCTGTGTCGCATACGTCAGATCGTACTTCTCTTGATCTAATTCTTCTTTCCCCTTAATTAGCCCTGTCCGAAAGTTTTTAATTGTTTCCTCAAGTTTATCGTTGTTAATTATTTTACTTGTATCTTGTTGATTGAGGTCTTTAATCCACTTAAATTTGGGTGTTTGATTGGGTAATTGCAGTAATATCCCAGCTTTGTCATCTAAAATTATCGAACTCAAAAACGCAGTATTCTTAAACGTTACACTATTATCTTTGAGAAGTTCGCCTACCTGTTTAGGATTTAACGCACTCAAAATGCAATCGTTACCAAAATAGTTCTGTAATTCTGCCAGTTTCAAAGCATCAATGGTTTCTACCACTTTTAATAATTCTTTCGTCCGTTGTCCGTCTGAAATTGCTTCAGTTCCGAGCAGTTCAAGCCGCGACTGTGCCAATGTACGGTACAATGGGCGGACAACATCAAGGAAGTCAAACTGTACATCTCGTTCTGCGGTTAAAATATCACTGCGGATATCTTCCAAGGTATCAAATGCACGTTGATAGGATGCGATCGCTTCTTTTGCTTTCTTCTCTTTGTCTAAAATGCGTCCAGCTTGCCACTCCCACAAATACAGGCTATCTTTTGCACTCAACTTACTGTCTGCTGCAATTATTGCCTTTTGAGTATATTTTAATGCTTGTTCATTATCATTGCGGCATTCCCCGAAATGACCCAAAGCACCATTAGAATAGGATTGCAGGCGATTATCTTGTAAGTTATTACTACTTAATACTGCTTGATTCAGCAAATTTAATACTTCATCATCCGAAAAAACTAGCTCGGTTGGACAGATGGTAAAATGTGAAGTTCTTTTATCATCGTGCTGTAAGTATGCTAAGTCAATTGCCCCGTAAACTTTTGTAGCTGAATAAGGCAAACCTTTAAGAACTTTCAAAGCATCCTTCAAAGTATTACTGGTCGCATTATCGAATTTCGTCTTATTTGTTTGGGAACTTAATTGAATTAAATTTAACAATCCCCGCATTTCTGCCAAAGGTTGTTTTCGCTCGCGGGCAAGTTGTATGCTTTCCTGAAAATATTCGCGTGCTTTTTTGTAATCTGCCGCTGACTTTTGACTAAATTCCTTCTCTTTACTGAAAATCTCAGCTTGCTTTGCAGAATCGGCTTGTAACTCTCGCAATTGAGCGCGATTTTTATAGGCATTACCTAAACTATTTAACACTAAAAATTTATATTCTGGAGCAACTTGTTGCCCTGCGTCTAAATACTTAATTGCCTGGTCATAATTTCCGATTAACCGATATGCTTCACCGAGAATTCCTAAAGCCGCTACTGTACCGCGTTTGTCATTATGTATAGTAGCAATTTCTTTGGCACTATCCGCAGTGCATTCGTCTTGACTCTTTTGATTTTCGCCGCTCTGCGGTTCTACCAGTTTCCCACACAAAAGCGCGATCGCTTTACGAGGTTGTCCCAAATTATTGTAAACTTGGGCGAGTTCTGACTTCATTCGTCCAACTTGCTGGATATTTTTCACCGCACCATAGTCACGAATTGCTACTGACAGCGATTCAATTGCTTCTTTGTTTTGTCCGAGTTCTTGGTAAGCGCGTGCTAAATTTTCATTGATAACTGCTGCACCCGAAGGGTCATTTTTATAACTAATTAATGCATCCTGCCAATGCTTTATCGCATTGCGAAAATTTCCAGCATAATAGTCTTTAATTCCTTGTTCTACTATACTGGCATTTGGAACCTGTGCAGATACTACTTGCCCAAATGATAAATACATTATTAAAGTTATAAAAAATAATACCTTAATAAATAGATATCGATGTTGTTGGTATTGCTGGGTAAAGAAGTGAATTAGCCTCGCACTGAGTTGCAAAGGGACAGAAAGTAATTTGAGATATTTTTTAGTTTTCATATTATAACAATGAGTAAAATGTAATTTACTATACAGATTTTTTGGTTTTTACGCTTCTTTTAACGATGAAGATAGAGAAAATACTTATTTAGCAGTTATTTTTTAACTTACCAGAAAGAGACATTGAAAACATAACTGTCGGAAAGTATTCAGTTTTCTGCAAAATTCAACACACGATTGTGCGATCGCACTGTCCAAATCATGCAATCAAATTTACATAAAAGGTGAATTGTATTACTTAATCTAATCTCTTAATCTAAGTATTAAAGACACAGTTAGAGACTTCCAGAAAATAAAATATCCCAACCATGTGAATTTGAGTAAAGGCTCGTTCGTAGTTGCGCTTCAGCGCTGCAATCTAAGCGAAGACAGCTTAACTACAAACCTATAATTATTCATACTAACTTACTTAGACTTATTAATCGTATCATTCATAAGGGCGGGTAGCCCCGTCCTTACAATTTGGAACAATTGATTTCTTGGTTTTCCATTAATAAATCGAAAAAGCTAAAAGCATAAATTTGTCAACCGTTGATGATGAAATTATTCTAATTTCTATTAACTCGCATTGATAAATTTATTATATTTATTGAACTAATAATATACAAACAATGGGTCTCTACCTTCGGATTCAAAAGCTGTGGTTAATATTACTTCCCTGCATCAGTTTCACCCCACTTGTAGTATTTGCACAATCGGCACCTCCATCCGGAGTAACAATTCCCCCCGATGTACCTGGGAAAGTCGAAGAAACGATACCTCAACCATTGCCATCACCGACGGTTCCTCCCACACCAGCAGCACCAACTACCCCGATAATTCCATCACCTCAGCTAGAAAATCCACCCGAAACAACTTTTCCCAGCGGTAAAAGTTTCTTTGTTAAAGAAATTCAAGTCAAAGGGTATTCTGTTTTAAAAGATGAAATAATCAAGTTAAAACAGGGCTATGAAAATAGAAATGTCACATTTGAGGATTTGTTAGAACTGCGATCGCAAATTACCAGACTCTACTTTGATAAAGGTTACATTAACAGCGGTGCATTTATTCCCAACAATCAAAATCTGATTAGCGGTGTAGTGCAAATCCAAATTGTAGAAGGTGAACTCGAAGGAATTACAATTTATGGGTTAAAAAGGTTGCAGACTGGTTACGTGCGTTCGCGGATTGAGCCCTTTGCCGGAAAACCTTTAAATCAAAAGCGTCTTGAAGAAGCATTACAATTATTACGAGATGACCCTCTAATTAAACAAGTTAATGCTGAGTTAACCGCAGGCAGCGTTCCTGGAAACAATATTTTAGAGGTTAAAATTACCGAATCGCCAGCATTCCATACTGGGGTTGTCTTTGGAAATAACCAATCACCCAGCGTTGGTTCGCAGCAAGCGAGTGTTTTTGTTACCCACGATAATTTATTGGGGTTTGGCGATAAATTGAGTGCCGAATATGGAGTGACTGAGGGGTTAAATCTTTACGATTTCAATTATTCTGTTCCGATTAACGCCTTAGACGGAACAGTTAATGTTCGTTATAGCAACAGCGGAAGCCGAATTATTGAAAGTGATTTTCGTGAGTTGAATATCCGCAGCGAAACCGAAACCCTTTCCTTTAGTATTCGTCAACCCTTAGTCCGCAAGCCAAACAATGAATTTGCTCTTGGTTTAGCATTCGATTTGCGGCAAAGTCAAACCTTCATCCTCAATGATATTCCCTACTCCTTTGTCGAAGGACCCGAAGATGGGGAATCAAAAGTTACAGTCATTCGCTTTTCCCAAGATTGGTTGCAGCGTGATGCGACTACTGTTTTAGCCGCGCGATCGCAGTTCAGTTTGGGGATAGGTGCTTTGGATGCAACAGTTAATGATAGTGGCACTGATGGGCGTTTTTTCACCTGGCTGGGGCAATTCCAATGGGTACAACGGCTATCTCCCCGCATCTTAATGCTTGCCAAAGTTAATACTCAACTCACAGGTGATTCGTTACTATCGCCAGAAAAGATTACTATTGGGGGAGTTGATACAGTGCGTGGCTATCGGCAAAATCAACTTGTTGGCGATAATGGAGTAATTGGAGGGGTAGAAGTTCGTATTCCCCTAGCATCAAATGTCGAAAATCTACAATTAGTACCATTTTTTGATATCGGTACAGTTTGGAATAATCGCGGTAGCAATCCCGACCAGCAAACCCTCGCTAGCTTAGGATTGGGCTTACAGTGGCAACCTTACAGGGGTTTTGTATTGCGTGCAGACTACGGTATCCCGTTGATTGGAACTGGCGATAGTGGTAGTTCGCTGCAAGATAATGGCTTTAATTTTTCAGTGCGATATCAACCGTTTTAATATACTAAGTAATACTGGCTTGATTTGTGTCTCTAAATTCACTAATTGTAAAATTAGACGTAGACGTAGGTTGGGTGGAGCGAAGCGGAACCCAACGTTTTTAAGACCATTAATTTTTCGACGTTTTAAATGTAACGAAATCTTTCGCCAACAGCATCCGAAGCGTAACCCAACGATAATGTTGGGTTTCACTTCGTTACACCCAACCTACGAATATTTTTATTGATTCAAAGTCATAAAAGAGCGCTAATTCGAGCATTCTCGACTTAATCGCAACTCCCCATTATTAAGCCGATATACGCCCAAGACTTCGATAATTGGATCGCCTTTTTTCCAAGGACGGGATGTAGCTTCAACACCTCTGACCGAACCTGTTGTATTGTTTGAAAATTAATTAAATAACTGAGTCAAAAATTTGCTGTGCCGTCAAGTTTAACTGCAAGAAAGTGGGGGATACGATACGGTCAGTTCCGCGAAACGGGGTCATCTGGTATTCCCCGTCGATAAGTTGGCACACGAAAATAGTGGGGACTTTGGGATTACCGATAAACTTACGCCCGCCCAGTGCGGCGTAATCCACAATCCAATATTCGGGGATACCCATTTTTTCATAGTCCCCAAGCTTGAGATAGTAATCATCTTGCCAATTATTTGAAACGACTTCAACCACTAATGGAAGGGATGCAGGCAAGCATAGAGTTGACTCTTTATCCCACAATGGTTCGTTTATAACGTTGTCGTAATTTTGAACCAAAATATCAGGGGAGTAAGCAGATTTGTTACCCGGTGTCTTTACGAATGCTGTTTTAGGAATACGGTAAGGAAGTCCCATCTGAAAATATTGAACTGTTATTAGTGTTGCCAGAAACCCGACAACGCCTTCATGTTTTCCTGTTGGTGGTGGCACTTCAATAATTACTCCATTATATAGTTCGTATCGCTTCCCGTCGTTGGGGAACCATTCGATAAATTCGTCAAAAGTAAATAACTTTAGTTCGGGTAGGGTTTGGGTCATAAATTATTTAACCAAATTAATCATTTTTACTTTGTATTGAGCGGTTTTTTACGTAATCTTCGATAAAATCTACTAACACATCTCGCATATTTTTTCCTTCTCTGGCTACCACCGATTTGAACTCGTTTCTTAAGTTATCTGGTAGTTCAACTCGAATAGCAACCGTTTTTTGTTCAGTCATGTTTATCGATAGCACCAGCGAAGTTTATGTGCATATATTTTTGCACTTTATGCTGTGCTGGCACTAGTGAATATATTTGCAATATATTCACTATATGCTAAAGTGCATACTAATTCAATAGGTATGACCCATCATCGATATTTTTCGGAATCCCAGGGTAATGTAGGGGCACGATATATCGTGCCCTTACGGTCATTTCGGACTATCTAAAGGGTATGACCCTTCATCGATATTTTTCGGAATCCCACGGGATGTAGGGGCACGATA
>CAXTCQ010000054.1:11239-35776 GCA_964242965.1 uncultured Calothrix sp.
GCCCTTACGGTCATTTCGGCCTATCTAAAGGTATGACCCTTCATCGATATTTTTCGGAATCCCACGGGATGTAGGGGCACGATATATCGTGCCCTTACGGTCATTTCGGCCTATCTAAAGGTATGACCCTTCATCGATATTTTTCAGAATCCCACGGGATGTAGGGGCACGATATATCGTGCCCCTACGGGATATTCGGCGCGTAATCGGGGTCTAACCCGCCATCTGCGCCTCTGTACTTGAAATTCAGATATCTAATTAGAGCATTCTCGACTTAATAGCAACTGCCCATTATTAAGCTGATATACACCCGTTGGTTCGATAATTGGATCGCCTTTTTTCCAAGGACGAGATGTAGTTTCAACAGTTCTAACTTCACCCGTTGTATAGTTTGAAACAAAAACATCACTAGGACGATTGTTTGGTAATGCGCCGGAACCTGTAATCGTAAAAGAGTTTTCTTGTCGCTTTGTGCCGCGTGAAATGCAGCTATTGGCGATAAGGCTATTAGTATCAATTGCGTATGCAGGTAGTTCTAAAAGCCCATTTTGAATCGTGCTGGTATCGGGCGCGTTAATATTTATTACACCTGAAATACCTCCCTGCAACGAACTTGCTGTAATATCGCTTTTTTGGGTTGGTTTTTGACGCGCTTCGATACCGAAAATACCTTTTGAGTCAATTTGAACTATTCCGCCATTTCCAGTGAATGCATTAGCGCTGATATCGCTGTTTTCGTTGGCTACGGCGATGATATATTGGGAGTTGATATTGATATTACCACCATTGCCACCTGAAGCCGCTGTTCCTGCGGTGGTAGAGATTTGACTGCCGTGACGAAGTAAGAGTAAATCGCTGTCAAGTGTGATGTTACCACCGTTACCCGATGCTGATTCGGCGTTGAGTTTCCCTTGCTTATCTAAAGTAATTCTAGGTGAATCGACTTTGATGTTACCAGTGATTCCTTGACCTGTGGAACTGACGAATAAGCCACTGTTGGCACCGATATTTCCAATGCGGTCATTATAATTCGGGTCGCTACCACTAATAATCACTTTGTCCTTTGCGTTGACTGTGATTTTACCAGCTTCTCCATTGCTTGAGGTAGTGGTAATAAGTTGTCCACCGTTGAGTGCTTCAAACAGGTTCGCGTTTACAGTAATATCGCCACCCTTATTGTTATTTCTAGTACGTGCATCTAATAAGGCACCGTCTCGTAACTTAAAATAATCTGCATCAATGGTAATATTCCCCCCATTCCCTTCTGTACCTGTACCCACTTGGCTGAAAATCCCACTGGTAAATCCATTTTTCTCCCCAGCAATATCAACAGCGCCAGTAACTTTCACATTGACATTCCCCGCATCCCCCCTTCCTGCTGATTGGGTATCAGATGCAACACGAGTAGAAGTTAGCAGTCGAGCGCCATGAGTTAGTGATAGTTTTCCAGCAGTAATATCGACATTGCCACCCTTACCGTTACCTCCTGCTTCTACTGTGCTGAAGATATAAGCATTATCTGCAAGGGAAACACTATCTGTTGCACTTACTTTCACATTCCCCGCATTCCCTCGTCCACTAGTTGAGGCTACAAGTTGAGCGCCATCTCGCAACTTGAAGGAACCTGCATCAATGGTAATATTCCCCCCATTCCCTTCTGTACCTGTTTCCACGCGGCTGAAAATCGCACTGGTAAATCCATTTTTTACACCAGCAATATCAACAACACCTGTAACGTTGACCTTTACATTCCCCGCATTCCCCCTTCCAGCTGGTTGAGTATCAGATGCACCAAGAGTACTAGTTGCCAGTTGAGCGCCATCAGTTAGTGATAGTGTTCCAGCATTGATATCGATATTGCCACCCTGACCGTTACCTCCTGCTCTTACTGTGCTGAAGATATTAGCATTACTCAAGGAAACAGCATCTGTTGCGCTTACTTTCACATTCCCCGCATTCCCAGTTCCAAGAGTTGAGGCAGAAAGTTGAGCGCGATCGCGCAACTTCAAGGAACCTGCCTCAATGTTAATATTACCCCCATTCCCTTCTGTACCTGTACCAACGAAACTGCGAATCCCACTGGTAAATCCATTTTTCTCCCCAGCAATATCAACAACACCCGTAACGTTGACCTTTACATTCCCCGCATTCCCCCTTCCAGCTGGTTGAGTATCAGATGCACCAAGAGTACTAGTTGCCAGTTGAGCGCCATCAGTTAGTGATAGTGTTCCAGCATTGATATCGATATTGCCACCCTGACCGTTACCTCCTGCTCTTACTGTGCTGAAGATATTAGCATTACTCAAGGAAACAGCATCTGTTGCGCTTACTTTCACATTCCCCGCATTCCCAGTTCCAAAAGTTGAGGCAGAAAGTTGAGCGCGATCGCTTAACTTCAAGGAACCTGCATCAATGGTAATACTACCCCCATTCCCTTCTGTACCTGTACCCACAATGCTGCGAATCCCACTGGAAAATCCATTTTTCTCCCCAGCAATATCAACAACACCTGTAACGTTGACCTTTACATTCCCCGCATTCCCCCTTCCAGCTGGTTGAGTATCAGATGCACCAAGAGTACTAGTTGCCAGTTGAGCGCCATCAGTTAGTGATAGTGTTCCAGCATTGATATCGATATTGCCACCCTTACCGTTACCTCCTGCTTCGACTGTGCTGAAGATATAAGCATTATCTGCAAGGGAAACTGCGTCTGTTGCACTTACTTTCACATTCCCTGCATTCCCAATTCCAAAAGTTGAGGCAGTAAGTGCAGCGCCATCGCGTAACTTAAAGGAACCTGCATCAATGGTAATATTACCCCCATTGCCTTTTGAATTTGAGCGCACTAAATTACGAATTTCGCTTCCAGAATCAGCAACTTCGATTTCCCCCGTCGCATTCAGGGTAATATCCCCCGCAACAGTCTCAGGAGTGCCCAAACCTTCACCAATACCACCAGAAAGGATACTTCCTCCAGTAATTTTTATATTTCGAGCATTGATTGCAATATCACCCCCACCAGCACCAGTCACAAATACACCGGCTTCATTTGTCAGCGTTACCGTTCCACGAGCCACATTTTCAGGAAATCCCAACCGAAAATTATTCCCATCAAACAGAAGAAAAGCATTTCCAGTTGACGCTAATCCGGATAACTCAACTCTCCCACCAAAAGCATTTAATCGTCCCCCATCCATGCTGACATTACCACCGACCAGCAGCAAGCTTTTACCATCTGGTACTCGTAAACCTGCTGCGTCAAAACCTACTACTGGGCTTGTTCCTGCTGATGCCACTGAGTTATTTTGAATCGCTGCATTTTGATTAATCTGATTAAAAAACAAAGCCGAAGGATTAATCGTCAACAAACCTGGTGCTTCCGGATTCGTGGCACTAAAAACTCCTTGGTTCCCGAATGCTAGTCCATTCGCTGTTGTTCCTACAAATGAACCCTGCACATCCAAGCTGGCATCTTTCCCGAACACAATCCCATTCGGATTCATCAAAAATAAATTAACGCTCTTACTACTATCGGTTCCAAGTTTTCCTAAAATCTCTGACTCTTTGCCACCTGTTACCCGTGCCAAAATATTCTCAATTGCGGCATTCGAGTTGAAAAAATAAGCTGATCTTCCAGTGCTGATATTAAATTCTTTAAAGCTGTGAAAAAGATTGATTCCGCGAGTCGCACCACCAGTAATCCTTTCGATTGATTGTCCCTGAAAGTTGCTTATAACTTGGGAGGATTCGGAACCAAGCGTGTTATAAGGCACGATATTACTTTGCTGTGCCAGGGTTTTAACAGTTAAAATACCTACACTACCGCAGCTTAGAAAGCTTGCCAATCCGAACTGCAAACACCTGTTTAATCCGTATTTTCTCGTCATTGGGTGTGCTTTTGTGTTGATGGGATGATTTTAAAATAAAACTGTGCATTTCGCACAATTAATTAGAGGATGTTTCAAAAGTATCGTTTTTGTCATGCTGGGAGCATAAGCGCAATGTAAGCCCTTCGGGCAGGCTACGCCAACGCGTAGCGTGCCGTAGGCTCTAGCATCTCGACCCCAACGAGACATCTAGATTCTTCACTTCGCTTGCGCGGAGCCTGCCCTCGAACCCTTCACTTCGTTCGAGGGTAAACTCCGTGAAGGGTTCAGAATGACAAATTATACCTATATTGGACTTTTAAAACATCCTCTTAACTAAATACTTATCAGTAGAAAAATTGCAATACAGTTTTCTGCAATTCTGCTCGCGCCAAAGTGCATTGTTAAGGTACAAATACTGCACGCAAACAAGCAGAAATGGTGGATGTGCAACATGAACATTCAGCTTATTGTATGACTTATGGGCAACAGTAATATTACTGACCGTTGCTTCCTTACTCGGTTTAATACTTAAATGGTAACAAAATAAAAAACCTTTCGATTGGACAGTGAATTATTGTACGTTAGTTAGGATTAAGTAGAAAATTATGCCTCCGATCGGCGTTGGTTCTAGTAACTCAACTACTATACTCAAAACAGGAGAAGCCAAGCTTTGGTTGTTATTGGTAGGCGTTAACGAATACCTTGATACAAGCTTGCCTTCCCTGCGCTATCCGGCATTAGATTGTCAAGGATTAGAAAAAGCGCTCTTTAAAGCTACCGCAGGATTCCCAAATAAAGAGGTTATTGTTCATCACGATTTTGCAGCCCAACCTCCGAGTTTAGAACGGATTCGCAGCAGCCTGCAAAAAATTGTTTCACAATCTCAACCTCAAGACTCGATTCTGTTATATTTTTCCGGACATGGAGTTGTCGAGCCAAATACTCAAGAAGCTGTTTTATGTTTCCCAGAAACCCGCAAAGATGACTTGCTAAATACCGGATTACCCATGCAAGAATTAGTGCAAATATTAGGTGCTAGTTCTGCTAATCAGCAGTTAGTTTGTTTAGATACTTGTCATAGCGGTGACATGAATTTGTTGAGACAAAATGGTAGTAGCAGAGATGGAAGTATGCCGTGCTTGGTCAATGCCACACCACAGCTAACGGACATGCTAAGGCAACGTGCGGCTCAGAGCAAGGGATTTTGCGCTTTGTTGTCTTGCGACAAAGCGCAGCAGTCTTGGGAGTTCCCTGAGTTAGGGCATGGGGTATTTACTTACTATTTGATGCAGGGATTATCGGGTGAAGCGGCTGATGCCGATGGATTCATTGAAGCTGATGGACTTTACAAATATGTTTACCATAAAACGGTGCAATATATTGATAAATTAAATCAGCAAGTGCGTTTGATTAATCAGCAAAAGTTGAGTCGTGGAGATAGTAAAATCCATCCAGAATACCCCCTGCAAACACCTAAAAGAATTGTTGAAGGAGTCGGAGATTTAATAGTCGGATTCCACCAGCCTATCAAAGCTCAATCTCACAAGCAAAGACGTGCGTTAGTAATCGATGGACTCTCAAATCGTCAAACAACTGCTGACTTGAGTCGATTATTTGCTGGTGCAGGTGGTTTTGAGGTCGATTACTTTCCTCAAAATGGTCAAAACTGGTCGTCCGTACGAGGTAAAATCCAAGAGTTTACTCGTTGGGTTGGAGAATCAGAAATAAAATCTCCTTCTCAATTAGGGGTAGTAAAAAATACCCAAACATCTTTACTATATTTGCGCGGATATCTCGAAGAAATCGAAGATGGAGAAGCTTGGTTAGTTTTAGGGGATGGGATGCGTTTGAGTCGTTCTTTATTAAGACAAGAATTGCGTCGCGCTCAAAAAACTCAACAAATAGTAATTATAGATTTAGTAATATCAGATGATTCGATTCCTTCGCTGGAAAATTGGATAGAAGATTTACAATCTGCTACAGAATACGGACAATGTTTAATAGTTACTGCAACACTTGCGTCGGAGTCGGAGTTATTTCCTAAAACTCTTCTAGAAAGTCTTGTAACAGCTAACCCACAAGTTGAATTATCGGTTGCTCAATGGATTCCTGAATTACAAAAATTGATGCTAGCTAAAGGTATCGACTTGCATGTATGGTTATCAGGAACACAATCGGTAATTGATATTTTACCTGGCAATATTAGTACTATTTTCCAAGATTTCCATCACCCCGAAGTCGCTGATATTAAAGAAAACGAACAGGAAATTGTTCGGATTCCATTGGATTCGGTGCAACTGCAAAAACAAGAAGCTCCAGAATTTGTTCCCCTTGCTTCTAGTTTTGATAGTCGGGAACAAGCAAAACAAATTCAACTTAATTTAGTTCCAGGTTCGCAGCAATATACCGACTTGGAACAGTTGTTAAAGCAATCGATAGGCCCTATTGCTCCGATAATTTTAGAAGAAACTGTTATACAAGTAGCAACTTGCCAAGAATTAGTAGACAAATTAGCTATTTATTTATCACCCGAAGAACAACAGCAATTTGTGAAACGGGCAATGACTATATTAGAAAAACCGATTACCTCTCCTCAAGCTCAGTTAGCTAAATCGGCAACAGAATATCAAAAAATTAATGTTGATGCTAACTTCATCAACAAATGCGAACATGAATTGGCTTATTTAGTTAGCCGAATTGCTAATTTTGTCACCAAGGAAATTTTACAATCTCAGCCGCAAATATCATCATCAGAATTTGCGAGCAAGTTGGCAAAGATAATTCCCGATCCTAACAAAGCTGTCGAATTTGAACGATACATATTTAATAAATAAGGCAGATAGTCCCTTTCAATTTCTACGATTTTAATACATATTAACTAAAACAATTAAGAAATAAAAATACTACAGAGATGTTGAAATCCGGTTTGATTCATGAAAAAATCTAAGAGGATGTTTTAAAAGTATAGTTTTTGTCATGCTGAACGAAGTGAAGGGTTCCGCTCAGAATGACAAATTATACCTATTTTGGACTTTTAAAATATCCTCTAAGTATATACAGGGTGCGTTACGCTACCGCTAACGCACCCTACGTATTTTTCAAAAATCTTTGGGGTAGTCCTATATAAAGAATAAATTATTTTCTTTAAGTCTTAATTGCGGCTTTGTAATACATAGTGTCTCAGTTCAAATAACCAAGTTCGACAAGAGCTAGATGCAATTCTTCTTCAAAACTCTGATAAGCCGGAACTTCACGCAACCGTTCCAACCGCACTCTCTCCCCAATCGCATCAAAGAAATCGGCGGCTTTTCTCCGGACTTGTCGCCTACTACCAATAACTTTTGTATAAGCCTGCTCAAGTATTTGTTTTGGGTCAAATAATCCTTCCACCTCACGCGCTTTCATTGGTATACCTAAACCTGTATTATCCAGTACCGTACCAAATGCACCACGCAAAGCATCTCCATCCGCTAGAGTCCAAGCTTCCATTTCTCTGACTGGTACAACCCCAACCGTTCGTTGTTGTCCGCTCAATTCGGCTGCTATTCTTTGAGCAGCAGGTTTTATTCGCTGCTCATAGGCTGCTGCTGGGTCGCCAGCTCCATCAGTGTGGACAAATAAAATATTAAAAGCACCATTCGCCTCCCGTGCTGCTTCTAAAATTTGAGTAGCGAGGTTCGCATCACGGTGATTGTTAGGTGTATATAATCCCAATACTTCTCCAACTTCTACAGTGGAGCGACCTAAACGCAAACACAAATCCTCAGTTGCACGTCGAACAACGGGCGGTAAAAATCGATAATCAGTTGGTCCCTCAGCAAAGAGAGCTAATCCTAAATAACGCATAATAATTTTAACTTTCCCGGTCAACGCTTTGTAAATATTGCTCAACCTCAAAGCGACTGACATATTCCGCCTTTGACTCTTCGGCATCCTGTGCTACTAGATTTCCAACAGGTCGAATTCGAGTTTTGCGATTTACTACAGCAGCGTCCGGGTTAACCACACTCACCTTTGCAGCAAACATCGCTTCCCCGGATTCTAAACATGAGAGAACTACTGGGGAGTGGGAGTTAAGTAGTATCTGAGACAAAGGTTCAGTTTCGTCGATTTCCTCACTAGTAATATCAGTTACTCCTTCTCTTAATTTTTCTACCAGTGTCTTCAACCGTCCGGGGTGAACTCCGTTTTCTGGTTCCTCAAAACATATTAAACCGCGATGTTTTGGGTCATATAGGAGAACTAAGAGCGCTACTAAGCGCAAAGTTCCATCAGAGACAACACGAGAGCTAAAGGTTACACCATCTCGATAACCAATTTCAATTTGATATTCTTTATTTTTGCGATTATGAGAAATATCTAAATCAACCACCCCTGGAATTAGAGAAGCCAACGCAGCTGCAATCTCAGCGATCGCTCCTTTGGGTTGGTTTACAGTTGCTGTCTGGGTTTGTATTCTCGATAACACAGTAGCGAGATTTGCTCCATCTGGTTCCAATTCCAACGCGGCAGTAGTGGGACTGGGATGACGTAAGGAAGCAGGGTCAAGTTGGAGAAAATGCCACGAGCGCATTTCATCCCGTATGGCGTAAAGATGGGGATATTCAACAGTGGTAATACTAGAAAGAACTGTGGCTTCAGCATTAGTCGCCTTCATCGTGCGACCAACCGCTTTGCCATCTGGTATAATCTCAAAGGTACATTTTCCAGCTATTTCCGTTGTGGTTAACCAAGCTTTATGTTGTCCATATTTCAGAAAAGCTTGCCTAAATTGGGGTGATATTTCTCTTGCTTGTAACCATAAATCCCTTTCTTCTAGTATGGGTAGTGCTGTTTCCTTAACTACAACCAGCCTTTCTATGCCAAGATAATCTTCCTGCAATTCAATTTCTACCTCGTAACGCACGCGAGAGTGAGAAATTTTCACAGTTTCCCCCCAAGGGTCGCTCACTTCGGGAGCTAAAAGCAATTCAACAGCAAATGTCATACGGCTACTTCTTGAACCGTCAGCTAGTAAGCGGAATAACTCGACTGGTTCGCCACGCAAACCTTTAACTGAAGAACGCAGGTCATAGACGGCTAAATTTGCCATTAATCGAATTGCATCAAATAGGTTAGACTTGCCAGAACCATTCAGTCCCAAAATTACCTGCAAGCTTCCCAAATCTAGACTAAATTCCTCAAAAGTTTTAAAACCATCTATTTCAATACGGGTCAACATTGTATTTACGCGAATGAGGAGCGAGCAAGTCCTGCTAACAACGAACGACTTAATTATGCGTCTAACTACATAATGCGACAATACTACAACGTAAAATATGCATACATTATATTTTAGTTAGTAGCAGTACTTAAAAATTACTGTTTATTCATGCGTTGCTTAAATTCTTGTGCCCTCTGTTCGCTAGGAATTTCTGCCACCAACGTTTCTATCAGTTGTTTGGGAGTTAGATGTGGTTTTTGGTCTAAAGTATCTCTAATAATTACACTCGCAAAGGGACCGACAAAACTAGTTAATTCTCGCCGACAATTATCTAAAAACTCCGGATTGCTAATTGCCGGATAGCTTGCCACAACTTCGGGTGTGCTTATAGCTTGAACTTTTGTTAGTAAGGATTCCTTATGTAGTTGAATGTGATTTCTAAAATCCTCCGCTCGTTGTGCGTCTGGAATCGCCTCAACAAGGACTTCTACAAATTCTTTCGGGGTTATTTGCGGATTTTCTTCTAAAGTATACTTCATCAAAATACTAGCAAATGGTCCGACAAAACTAGTTAATTCTCGCTGGCAATACTCAAAAAATTGTGGGTTGAGAGAAACAGGTGTCTGGGAATGTAATTGATTATTGGTTTCACTTTCGCGGCTGGATTTTTGCGCCAGTTGCTCCAATATAAGCTCATTATCTAAATTTTGATTAGCCGTATCAGGAACTGCTTTTTGCTTTTCTTGCTGTTGGCTATTGGTTTTATTTTGCGTTTTCGGTAACAGACTCGCAATAATGCCACCAAATGAAAGTCGCTTACTACCTCCAAGTGATACTTGTGGCTGATAAGAATTATTTTGTTTATTATCAAGTTTAAGAATAACTTCTGTTGCTGACTGGTAGCGCTCTGTTGGTACTTCCTCTAGCATTTTTTCGAGAATGCGAGCGAAATCGTTACTAATATTAACATAAGTGTGCCATTGCCAGTTTAACGATTCATCTACCAACATGTATGGCATTTTGCCAGTCAAAAGAATCACCGCAGAAACACCAAGTGCGTAGATATCGCTTGAGGGATAGCAATGTCCCAAGCGCAGTTGTTCTGGCGGGGAGTAGCCAATTTTACCGACAACGGAAGCTTTGACTACATACTGCTGATTCTCACCAACGGATTCCGCAGATAATATCTGGGTAAATTTCTCCTTAACTACGCCAAAATCAATCAGTACTGGTTTAGATTCCTCGCTTCTAAGCATGACATTCTCTAGGGAAATATCCCGGTGAATAATCTTGCGCTCGTGGATATATTCTAAAACTGGCAATATATCTAGCAGCCATTTTCTCACTTCAGCTTCTGAAAATGGTTTGCCTCTTTGCGTAAGGCGTTCTGATAAAATTTGTGAATAATTTTTGCCATCAATATATTCCTGAACAATAAACAGCCTTTGATTGTCGGTCAACCAAGCTAGAAATTTGGGAATTTGCGGATGTTGAATTTGGTGTAAAACTTTTGCTTCCCGCTCAAATAGCTCCTGAGATTTACGGATAATGCTGGCGTTATTGGTTGTAGGTACAAACTCTTTGAGAACGCAAGCTTCACCGAAACGCTGATTGTCAAATGCTAAGTAAGTTCGTCCAAATCCACCTTGTCCGAGAATTTTCTGAATTAGATAACGATTATTTATTAAAGTTCCTGGGTTAATTTCGGCTATCATTTTGAAGTTATTATTTAAATATATATATGTGCTTTATTATTCCACAGGAGTAAGTGATTGAGTATTATACAACAGAACTTAAGGGAATGTAGAGACTATCGTATTTCGCGTCTTTTAAAAATATAAGACTTCGCATTCGTAGTTTTCGGGAGTTGGCTGGGTTTGCCATATTAACCCTTCCCCAGCAGCACCCAAAGCCACTTCAACATAAAGACGGTTAACAGGAGTTTTGGCTTGAGCTTGGTTTCCATCGAATGGCTGTAAATCTTCAGTCAAAAGCATCAATTTAACTCCTATAGGAATCATCTCACCTAAAGAAGCACTCCGCAATTCAAAGCGCCAGACTCGGTCTTGAATGCTACCTTTGGGTTGTAACCGCAATTCATATTCTTGCCCGGTAATGGTTAATTTTCTTACCATAGTTGGCAATGCGGACTCCTGCCCAACTCCACGCGCTCCTTCAAAACTGGGCTGTAACTCGACAGCTCCCCACCCAAATCTTTGAGCAAAATCAGATACACCTGTTTGCATCCATTGTATAATTGACCACTGTTGTTGCAGCCCTTGACGTTGTTCGTACAAACGTTGTCTCCAAGCTCCATGTTCTAGGATAGATCCCCACATGGGAAATGGTACTGCTTGACGTGGTAAAATAACGTCCGCATTTCCCAAACGAGCCAGCAAGTTTTCGGCTTGAGTAATTGATAACTCGGGTAAAGGTGCAGTTTCAGTGCGAATAACTTCTTCCGGACAAATTTCACGTCCCATCCACAGAACATCCAAATTGGAAATCAAATCCTTTCCATCCAAACAATAAGCGCGATCGCGTTCATCATAAGTTCCGTCGCGTTTGAGTTGCGCTTGGCTAGTATATCCCCAAACCCGAATAGAACCTTCTTCTAAATTGACTTGCACTGCTAAATAATAATCAGCACTCCAGCTAGGAATATCCACCCATTCTTGAGGAACCCGCAACTCGCTCAAATCAAGTGCTTCGGTGGGAATTAATACTATTCGCACTTCACCGCACTCGATAGCCGTACCGTTAACTACTTCCCAAATGCTGGGTAATGCCGCAAGATTGGGAAAAACAGTGGCGTTGGGAGCATATTCTTCTTGCAACCAAGGTAAAAAAGCATTCAAACTCAAGCGATTGAGATACGCCATCCAACGGCTTGAGTCTGTCGAAAAACCTTGATGCTGCCAATTTGGTTGCTCGGTTTCGGGAATTTCCAACCACAAATGCCTGGGGTCGGTTACAATAGCTGCGTCTCTAGAGAATGTCATATTATTGCTCCTGCAAGGAAGAAGGGCGGGTGTAGTAGGCTTTCAACCACTCCTCTAAAACGGTACTCATATAATCTATTACCTGCGAGTTTAGGGAAATATGCAACGACTCTTGAATCCAAGTCGCCAACTTCCGCAATAAGCTGTTTTGAGATTTGGCAAGGCGACGAGAAACAGTATATTGCTTGACTTCGAGTTTTTGGGCGATTTGCTGTTGAGTTAAACCTTGACTGTAGTACAGTTTAATGATACTTTGTTCTTCCTCATTCAATTCGCTCAAAGCAGCGATTAAAGCATTACTAATTTGAGATTGCTGTGATTTTCTCTCACTCTGTTCTTCGCTAGCAATAATGGACGTGAGTAAGGATTCCTGCCTGAGTTGGGGTAAAATATCTTGAAATTCTCCACCCGAATCTCCATCTCCTGTCGGCGCGTTTAGCGAAGCCATATTTGGGTAAAAAT
This sequence comes from uncultured Calothrix sp., assembly GCA_964242965.1. Classification (GTDB taxonomy): domain Bacteria; phylum Cyanobacteriota; class Cyanobacteriia; order Cyanobacteriales; family Nostocaceae; genus JANNFJ01. The sequence goes on from CAXTCQ010000054.1 coordinate 23,776, forward strand.
AAGCCCGTGCGGCTTTTGCACTCGCAACTAGCATTTTTTCAATGGTTTCTGCTGTAGATTCTGCACCCGGTTGCGGAAGTTGGGTGTAACGTTCGCTATTGAAAAGTTTTGCGATCGCCTGGAATACTACTTCATCTGGTTTTGCCAGTTGGCGCGTACCAGTCCCTTGTTTTGGAGCATATAAAGCTTGGTAACATTTCCAAGCTAATACATAACGCGCTAAAGCATCTCCACTCAATCCAGCATTTTGTAAAGACTCTACCAACCGTTTTTGAGTCAGTCTCCGCAGCAATCGCCAATTAGTACAAATATCAACTTCCTTTTGCTGCCGCAGCATTTCCTTGAGTTCGCTGCTAAAAATCGCACTGGCGTAATTCTTCAGGTTAAAACCCAAATCGGGTTTAAAACCTTTTAAAACCTTGTCTGTACGGGTTGCAATCATTTGAAAGCAGTCTGATAATGTATACTGCGCGCTCGAAAAATTGCTAACTGTTTTATTCGCTGCCCAATAACAAACTTCTTGTAGATAAGCTGATAAATGTCCGCTTGCCAAACTTTCGGTTTCTTCTTGCCAAATTTTATACCAGTAAGTTACCCAAAAATTTTCCGAATTTTCTGGTGACGGCAGACGTGCCTGATAATTGACAATATTTCGCCGCAGCTTGGCATCGACAGCCCAACCAATTACCCTGTCAGCGTCAAATTGTAAAAAAGTTGTAAATAGTTCGGTGATACCTTGGCGGGAACGCATAAACTAAACCACTCGCAAATGTATGAGTACGTTATAAGTAAAGATGTATAGTAGATGAGGTGCGACAACTCCGTTCATTTTGTCTGCAAAATCTATTTTGATTAAGTTTAAGTTTTGTATAATCGCTATGTATACTGCTAACAGCTAAAAATTAGATTTTTCGGTAGGTTAGTACGGCAGTGCGTTGCGGGGGTACAAAGCGTTGTCGCATTTGCAGTTGTAGCTTTATTCGTAACCTAACCTACGATTTACAATAACAAAGTTCATTTTTTAACTGTGTTAAGTGTAGTTCCACGATCGAGTCACTGGGGTTAATAAACCTCAAAAATTCACCGTCAATTACTATTTAGTATATTATACGTAGGAGTTTTTGCGCTCGTAGCAAGTATTAAATTTCATAATCATTTTTTTAGAATAAAAATGAATTAAATATTGTAATATATACAATTACGCTCATAACTACTGATAACATACCACTAATAGTCCTATGTCAAAAGTTTTAAAAAGTTCAAAGAATCCGGGTAACTTTAGGAAACCCGGATTCTAGCCGTTTAGAAAAGCTCAAAATTAATGACATACGTATTTTTTCGTCATAGTCGGGTGCTTTTGTGTGGATGGGATGATTTAAGAATAAAAATGTGCATCTAGCACAATTAATTAAATATTTATTAATAGAAGGATTGCAATACAGTTTTCTGCAATTCTGCCCGTACCAAAGTGCATTGTTGAGGTACAAATACTGCACGCAAACAAGCAGAAATGGTCGATGTGCAATATGAACATTCCGTTTATTGTATAAGTAATCGGCGACAGTAATATTACTGACCGCGACTTCGTTACTCAGTTTTGGGGCTAAATAATTATAAAATTTAAGGTTTTTACAAGTTACAGCTATTGGAAACTAGGTAATACCAATTCTATATGAAGCTGCACAGACCGCCCTAGTCTGTAAGACTAGGGCTAACTAGAACAAAGCCTGCTGTAAGCAGGCTAATAATATCGGCCGTACCCCTACGTTACCTGAAAACTGCTGTAATTAACCATCGATTTGGAAAAGCCCTAATTTTCAGCGCATAAACTAAACTACTCGCAAGTGCATAAGTACCTTACGAAAACACCTATATATTAGATGGGGTAAGACAACTCTGTTCATTCTGTCTGCAAACTCTATTTTGATTAAGTTTAAGTTTTTTAGCACCGCTATGTATTTACAAAGGAAAGATTCGATAATTTTTTTCGCTTTCGATTTTAAAAAGATAAAATAGGTAAGTGGGGTTAACAAACCTCTATCATTCCCCCGTCAGTTCCTAATCCTACTTAGTATATTATCCAGGAGTGTTTTATGATGGTAAAAAGTATTAAATTTTACAATTTTTCTTCAGGGCTATAAGTATTAGCGTATGCATCAAATTATACCGTGTAACTGCTATGCGTGCGGCAAACGCTTATTGCTATCAAGGTTTTTTCTAAGTCCTACATTTATAGCCAAGCATATTATTGATTTTTAAAAAACTTGCATTATTTGCAGTAATCAACCCGACTATATAATAGATATAGGGAAAGCTCGTATGTACTTAGTACGCCAAATATACTATATACTTTCGTTTAATACTTAAATGAAAACAAAAGGAAAAAAATCTTAATTATTTGATAGTAAATCATCGCGCAATAGGATTAAGTAGAAAATTATGCCTCCCATCGGCGTTGGTTCTAGTAACTCAACTACTATACTCAAAACAGGAGAAGCCAAGCTTTGGTTGTTATTGGTAGGCGTTAACGAATACCTTGATACAAGCTTGCCTTCCCTGCGCTATCCGGCATTAGATTGTCAAGGATTAGAAAAAGCGCTCTTTAAAGCTACCGCAGGATTCCCAAATAAAGAGGTTATTGTTCATCACGATTTTGCAGCCCAACCTCCGAGTTTAGAACGGATTCGCAGCAGCCTGCAAAAAATTGTTTCACAATCTCAACCTCAAGACTCGATTCTGTTATATTTTTCCGGACATGGAGTTGTCGAGCCGAACACTCAACAAGCTGTTCTATGTTTCCCAGAAACCCGCAAAGATGACTTACTAAATAGCGGATTAGGTATGCAAGAATTAGTACAAATATTAGGTGCTAGTTCAGCCAATCAACAGTTAGTTTGTTTAGATACTTGTCATAGTGGTGACATGAATTTGTTGCGACAAAATGGCGGCAACAGAGATGGAAGTATGCCGTCAACTATAGCCAATCCGACACCACAGCTAATGGATGTGCTAAGGCAACGTGCGGCTCAGAGTAAAGGATTTTGCGCTTTGTTATCTTGCGACAAAGGACAGCAGTCTTGGGAGTTCCCTGAGTTAGGACACGGAGTATTTACTTACTATTTGATGCAGGGGTTAATGGGTGGAGCGGCTGATGCCGATGGATTCATTGAAGCCGATGGACTTTATAAATATGTTTACCACAAAACGGTGCAATATATTGATAAATTAAATCACCAAGTGCGTTTGATTAATCAGCAAAAGTTGAACCGTGGAGAAAGTAAACTCCATCCAGAATACCCCCTGCAAACACCTAAAAGAATTGTTGAAGGAGTCGGAGATTTAATAGTCGGATTCCACCAGCCTATCAAAGCTCAATCTCACAAGCAAAGACGTGCGTTAGTAATCGATGGACTCTCAAATCGTCAAACAACTGCTGACTTGAGTCGATTATTTGCTGGTGCAGGTGGTTTTGAGGTCGATTACTTTCCTCAAAATGGTCAAAACTGGTCGTCCGTACGAGGTAAAATCCAAGAGTTTACTCGTTGGGTTGGAGAATCAGAAACGAAATCTCCTTCCCAATTAGGGGCGGTAAAAAATACCCAAACATCTTTACTATATTTACGCGGTTATCTCGAAGAAATCGAAGATGGAGAAGCCTGGTTAATTTTCGGGGATGGGATGCGTTTGAGTCGTTCTTTGTTAAGACAAGAATTGCGTCGCGCTCAAAAAATTCAACAAATAGTAATCGTAGATTTAGTAATATCGGATGATTCGATTCCTTCACTAGAAAATTGGATAGAAGATTTACAATCTGCTACAGAACAGGGACAATGTTTAATAGTTGCAGCAACACTTGCCTCTGAGTCAGAGTTATTTTCTAAAACTCTTCTTGAAAGCCTTGCAACAGCCAATCCGCAAGCCGAACTATCGGTTGCTAAGTGGATTACTGCATTACAAAAATTGATACTAGCTAAAGGTATCGACCTACGTGTATGGTTATCAGGAACACAATCGGTAATTGATATTTTGCCTGGTAATATTAGCACTATTTTCCAAGATTTCGATAAGCAAGAAGTCGCTGAAATTTCCGAGAAAAAACAGGAAAATACTACTATTCCATTGCCTTCAGTGCAATTGAAAAAAGAGGAAACTCCAGAATTTCGTTTGCCTTCTGTTTCTGGTCTTGATAATCGGGAATTACAAGCAAAACAAATTCAATTTAATTTAGTTCCAGGTTCGCAGCAATATACCAAATTGGAACAGTTGTTAAAGCAATCGATAGGGCCTATTGCTCCGACAATTTTAGAAGAAACTGTTTTGCAAACTGCGACTTGCCAAGAATTAGTAGACAAGTTAGCTGTTTACTTATCACCCGGAGTACAACCACAATTTGCGAAGCGGGCAATGGCGATATTAGAAGAATCGATTTTACCTCAAGCTCAGTTAGCTAAATCGGCAACAGGATTTAAAATAATCGATGCTAACTTTATCAGTAAATGCGAACGTGAATTAGTTTATTTTGTTGGTCCAATTGCTAATTTTCTCATCAAGGAAATTTTGCAATCTCAGCCGCAAATTTCCTCATCAGAATTTGCGAGTAAGTTGGCAAAGTTAATTCCCGATACTAAGAAAGCTGTCGAATTTGAACGACGCATACTTGATAAATAAGGCAGAAAGTACCTTATCAATCTCTAGTGGTGCGTGTCCGACGTTCTGAGGGGTTCAGAGAATCCGGGTAACTTTTACGAAACCCGGATTCTAGCCTTCTCGAATGGTTAATCAACTCAGCAAAATTACTGACATGGAACACTAGATGTTGTATTTAGTTCTTCGGATTTGACTTCTTTGTATTTAACATATTTAGAGCAATTTCTAGACTATACTTCATCCGATTGAAAGCTTCTGCTAAATCTCCAATTTCGTCTTTGGATTGTTTACCAAAATTGGCATTCATATCACCAACGCTAACTTGTTCCGCTACAGAAGCAATTTGTCTGATTCGCTTGAGTACGATTTTTTTCAAAAACTGATTGATGACAATAATAATGACTGTAAAAATAATTCCTACAAGCCCGATAATAATCATAAATGAGTTATTCGCACTTTTCAAAACATTTTCAGCCGGAACATAAACGATTTGAGCTGCAACAATTTCATTCAGCTTCCATCCAAAACCATTTCTTCCGTAAGTTGTTAATTGGCTTTTTGGTGCTTCTTCTGGAGTATTGTGGCACTGCAAACAACTTTGCTGTTTAATTGCAAAAGGTTGAGCGCTATAAAATAGCTTTACTCCCGACATTGTTCGGAAACCAGATGTAGTTTTTAAATCTGCTTCTTGACGAAATCTTTTGACTATATCTGCTTCAAACCCGTCTGCTTTATCTCGTAAATTTGTTGGATTCAATGTAGCATCTTTGTAGATAAAATTAGCATATTCTTTGTCTTTCCGTAAATATTCAAACACTTCTCTGACTGTATAAGTTGGTACACTTTCTCGAACAAACTGTTCTTCGGTTGCCAATTTTGGTGATAACAAAGGTTGCACTCGGTCATTAGTATAGTTTCTTACCGAGTTAGCCATTTGTATAAGAATCGAAGCTTTAGAACTTACTTCATTCTGTGCCTTTGTTTCAAGTACATTTGATAAAGTAATACCGCTGATCAAAATTCCGATCAGAAAAACTATAAGTAAAATGATATTAACTTTAGTTCCTATTTTCATTTTTCCTCCGAATAATGTCAAATTATTTATGAAACTAATTAGTTATTCAGCTAATATTTTTATTAACTATTTAGTAATTAAAAAAAACATCATTTATCAACGCAAAATTTAGCGTTGATACACTCTATGTTTTTATGTGTATGTGCTTACTAGGGTTCGTTTATGCATATTAAAATCAAATCGAACGGCTATGTTAGTGCAGTTAATTATAACTGTATGTATTTCAATTATATCAGAATATACGAAGCTCAATTAAATTTACAAATATTTATATAAAGATTTATGTAATCATTCAATAAAACTTGACAACATTTAGATAATAAAAGTGTCCGGAATAAAAAGTATAGGATGACATCTCGATTATCTCGACGTATATTTATGTTGCAGGTGTTATTTGCAATTGCAGCCTGTGCAGCAGAGGAAACCAATCAAAAACTTGAGTTAGTTACTGGTGTCATTAGCTATGGAGATGAAAAACAAGCCTTAGAAAAATTTGCTAGTTTTGGTGCCTATTTGGGTGAACAAATCAAGTCTATTATTCAAATAGAACCTGCCTTCAACGAAAACTTAGCGATTGACCGCATTAAAAGTCATGCTTGGTCGTTAGTATTTGCACCTCCTGGTTTGGCTGCGATCGCAATTTCTAATTATCAATATTTACCTCTTTTTCCTCTCCAAACAGATGGGAATATACGCTCGATATTAATTGTTCGCCAAGATAGTCCTCTCAAACAGTTAAAAGATTTACAAGGTAAAACGATTGCGTTGGGTCAAGTTGGTTCTGCAACTGGATATTATTTTCCACTCTACAACTTATACGGTTTAACATTAGCAAAAATCTTATTCGCGCCGACACCAAAAGTAATACTTGAATGGGTACAACAAGGTTTAGTTGCAGCTGGTGCCATTTCTTTAGAAGAATTTAATTTGTATAAATTAAAATTAGATCCTGGATTGCGTATATTATTTACCGACAGTCAAAATGTTCCACCTGGTTCTGTTTTAATTAGCCCAGAGATAGATAGAAATCGTCAAGAATTGATTCAAAAATACATGAGAGATGCTCCTCCTGGTTTGGTTCAAGAAGTTAGATATCTACCAAACTCAACTCCACCAAATTATGACTATATGACCTCTGTCGTCAAGCGAGTAACATCGATTGCTGCGAAACTTAATTCCAAACCCGTTCGCCTATTTTGATTAATTAAACGAGTTGAAAAACAAACGCGATCGCATCTCTCCGTCCAAAGCTCAAACGCAAGCCTGGTTTCAACTTATACCAAACTCCCGGTATCATAGGGTACTTATTGATATAAGTTCCGTTAGCACTGTTCATATCTTGGATATAATATTCTTCGCCATCAAAGCGAATTTGAGCGTGAAGTCTGGAGACAACACCAGCATTGGGTAAGTCAGCGAGATCGACTTCGGGAATATTGCGATCGCTCGATTTGCCGATATTAACTACCTGAAAATGTTCGGGCAATTCAATTGCTTGATGAGTTTGAACGTGGAATAACTGGGCAACTGGCTGTTGTGCGATTGTATTCGATGCGGAATATGTTTGCGATGTAGCTTCGCTACCAGTTGGAAGCTGTAGCTGGATGGTTTTAGCAGTGAAATTGAATACTTTGGTAGTTAGGAAATAATTAAAGATTGCAAATGAAACCACCGAAAAAACGGCACTAGTATAAAAAACTGATTGAATTCCCCAGAATCTCACGGCTAAACTACCGACAAAAGGACCGAGAGTTTGTCCCCATGACATGATAGTAGTATTTATTGCCATGAATCCCGCTCGTGATTCTTGTGCGGAAAGTCCAGCTAGCAGCGCTTGGGAGGATGGAAGGGCAATACCTTGAGCTGCACCCAGTATAAACATCGGGATAAGTAGCAACCAAAAGTTAGGAATTATAGGGAAAAGTAGAAGCGCGATCGCAAAGAGAAGAAAAGAGAGTTTGATGAGTTTGATTTCTGAGATAATTCGTACAAAATTTCCCAATTGAGAAGCGACAATTGCCATAGAAACGGACATGCTTGCTAGCAACATCCCATTCACCACTTCCGATGCGCGGAATTTTTCGGCTGCTAGAAATGGAATATAAGTTAAACATAAAGTTTGCATCAAAAATAAGGACATTACTGCAAATAACAGCCCTAGTACGTGACGATTGTTTACGCTTTTCCAGGTAACTTTTAAATAAGATTTTAATTCAAACTTTTCTTTTTCTGCGTTGTTTTGTCTTGGTAATCTGAGAGTCGTTATTACCGAAAATGCAATCGGAATTGCCAGCAGTGCTAATAAAAATGTATATCGCCAGTCAAAAGCGGCTAAAAAACCACCTATGAGAGGAAAAATAGCTCCACTCATACCAATCAAACCAGCATTAAATGCCATCGCAATACCTAGTGTTCTGCCGCGATAAAGGTCGGCGATAATGGTCAGTTGTAGTGGCTCTAAGCTTGCGGCACCAATACCCTGTACAAATCTCCATCCTAAATGAGCTGTAAAATTAGATGCCCAACCGCTAAACGCTCCACCAAAGGCAAATAGTAGTAGTGAAGGAAGCAGGATTTGTTTTCTACCTAAAGTGTCAGCTAAGATTCCAAATATCGGAGTAATAACAGCGCTTGGTAATTGATAAATTGTTGATGTCCAGGAGGCTTGGTCTGTTGTAACGTTAAAAAAACGTTGGATTGTAGGTAGTGCGGGGTTGTAAAGGGTTCCCCCTAAAATTCCCATCAATGTCACGAAGTTAATGATGTAGAAATTCTTATCCTGGAAAATATTGGTTGGACTTTTTTGTTGGGGGTTTGCTGTGGTGTTACTCATTTTTAACAACTAATTTAATTAAGTAGGTCGTAAGAATCAAGCAAACTGGTTATGGTTGTCAGTTGTTAGTTGTCATTGGTAAGGATTTAAAGTATATCTACGAGTCGTAACTATAGTTATGTTTATTTACACTTACTTATACAAATGAATTGACTTTTTAAGGCTTGGCTATACGATTATAAATTTACGCTCGTTAATTATCATATCTGATTTTTTAATCACAATTACTAAATTGATTAAAAAGAATTTGAATCGCTTTTTATTCTTCTCAAACCATAAAGAATAATCAAACAGGATAAAAGAATAAAAGTACTGATACCTTTGATTGCTATTTCTACAGTATTTTCCATCCAAGCAGAACCGGGGGGAAAACCTTCGGCAGTAATAATAAAAACCTTGGTTAAGCCAAATGCCGCACCCATAAATTCACCAGCCATACCAACATAAGCACTGATTAGCAGCATCCAAAAATTTACTCTCGCAAGCTTGAAAGATAACTTAAGATGCGGATAAATTAGACCAACAACAGCTAAAAATAATCCTTCGGTGATTCCGAGTAAATGGGTAGCAAGTCCTGCACGCGGGTTCGCATATAGAGGAATAAATAAACCTGTTATAAATCCTAGCGTACAAAGAAGAATACCATGCCACATTAGCCTGCGTTTTAAGTCCTCACTCTGTATACTATCCATGAAAGAAGGTGCTTGTTGTAACGAGTTTGAGTGAGATTTATTTTCTAAAGTACTCATTTTCTTCTCTCAGTTTTGTCATTTTTAAAGAACAAATGCGGGTTGAGATGGTCAACCCGCACTTGCTTTAGGATTTAGCCAAAGCCATACCTAACTGTCTACCTGTTTGGGGTCCAACTATGCCGTCAACGGTTAAGTTGTGGTCTTGTTGGAATTTTTTAACAGCGGTTTCAGTCGATTGATCGAATTCGCCGTTCGCAGTAACTTGGTATCCTAGTCGGGATAAATCGCCTTGCAAGCGTTCTACATCTGTACCTGTAGCACCACTTTGTAAAGTTGAGGGTATTTGTTGAGCCATTTTGTTTCTCCTTTTGATTGATGATTGATATTTATTTAATAACGGTGGAGTTTGAGAAATATGCAGATTGCTTGATGTTAGATATGGGTTATCTTAGAACCGTACCTAATTGTCTGCCGGTTTGGGGTCCAACTATGCCGTCAACGGTTAAGTTGTGGTCTTGTTGGAATTTTTTAACAGCGGTTTCAGTCGATTGATCGAATTCGCCGTTCGCAGTAACTTGGTATCCTAGTCGGGATAAATCGCCTTGCAAGCGTTCTACATCTGTACCTGTAGCACCACTTTGTAAAGTTGAGGGTATTTGTTGAGCCATTTTGTTTCTCCTTTTGATTGATGATTGATATTTATTTAATAACGGTGGAGTTTGAGAAATATGCAAGTGAAATTTTTGATAACTTTTTTAAGCGACATCCCACTCCACAAATATGTTTGTAAAGCCACGAAATATCATTGTTGGAACGTGGGTAAATTGCTGATTTGGGCGAAGACGTAGGTTAGGCAATCTAGTCGCCAATATTTCGAGAGCGATGCGTCCTTCTCGAAGAGCTAAGTTAGAACCAATACAGCGATGGACTCCATGACCAAATCCTAAATGGTTCGGGGTTGTTTGTTGGAAACGCTCAATTTGCAGGTGTTCGGCATTACTGTACTTGCTTTCGTCGCGGTTTGCGGAAGCATACATCAAATAAATGCGAGTTCCAGCGGGTAGTTTAATTCCCGCTAGTTCCACATCTTGGGTAGTTGTGCGACTCATTGCGGGAACGGGAGCATCATATCTTAGTACTTCTTCCAGAACAGCGGGGATGAGTGATGCGTCCTCACAAATAGCTTGCCACAATAGAGGACGTTCTAACAGGTGTTTTAAGGAATTTCCAATCAAATGCGAACTAGTTGAATGTCCAGCTTGTATCAATCCAACTAAAATTCTCACTAACTCTGGCATGTTCAAGTCGGAGGTAACAACATTGCTAATAAAGTCACCTTGAGGTGCTTTCAATCGTTCCTCAATTAAACTGGCTACGTAGTACTGCATTGCTACCCAGTTCCTCGCACATTCTACCTGTTGTCCTGGTGGCAGTGGCGATGAAATCATAGCGTTTATGTCGTGACACCACTTTTTAATTTCCGCCATCCTGTCTAACGGGATACCATAAAGAGTGAGGATAGCTTCCAAAGGTAGGGGATAAGCAAATTTGGATATGATTTCGGCGCTACCATCCTTGATAAAATCATCTACTAACCTGTTGCCAATGTCTCGAATCGCACCTTCCATCGCTTGGAGTCGCTCAGGTGCAAACACCTTCATAAAAGGAGCGCGTAAACGTTTGTGTTCCTCACCGTCACTATTAACCAAATCGCGGACGGGGGGAAAACCTTGCTTCAGTACCGGAAAAACTTCGGGTGCGAATTCGACTATTGGAGTCAGAGTATCTGCGGAGGAAAAACTTACCGGGTCTTTTAATACCGATAGGATGTCATCATAACGAGTTAGAACATAGCCATTTAATAGCGAACTGTAAAATAGCGGTTCCTCTGCTCGCGCAAGTTTATAAAATGGATAGGGTTCGTCGAGTTGTGGGTTTGTAAAAGGTTGAAATTTATCCCCTAGATGCGGACATTTTGGCGAATTTATTGGGTATTGTGCTGTCATTATTTAACCTCAATTAATTTAACGCTCGTAAAAGCGAAGAATTCTATTTTTTTCTAAAAGTGTTTCTTCCAATACTGCAAGGAATAGAATTGATCCCCCCTACCCCCCTTAAAAAGCAGGGCTGTTTCATTTTTTGCAGAAAAATCTGGAAGTCTTATTTTTTCGTTTGAATTTAAGGCAGTCGTAGAGGCACGGCACAGAATAGTGCCCCTACAATATTGTGGGCTAAACTTATTTTCAAGGGAAAATGAAACAGCCCTGTCCTTAAAAAGGGAGAAAATAAGTGGATTTTTAGCCCCCCAACGCATCGGGGGGTTGGGGGGATCGCAATGAGCTATTTTCAAAACCTACGCAGTATTGATGTTCCTTCTTCTTTTACTCTTGGCAATCAATCGTAAACGGATTTCCTTCCGGATCTGCTCCCTCAGCTATTTTCAAACCAGAGGAAGGAGAACGAACAGGACCAAGTTTGACACCATGCTCAATTAGGGTTTTGTAAGCAGTTTCAAAATCATCAACATGAAATGCCAGCTTGGGTCTATCCTCACCAAATTGCTTGTTTAAATTGCCGTGCAACACCAAGGTGCATTGACCTGTTTCAAACTCCACCCACTGTTTATCGCTACGTCCTTCTATACACTTGAAGGATTTTACCTCAAGCTTTAACTGGTCGCGGTAAAATTTTATCTGCGTATCAATGTCGTTTACGTAGAGAATGGCTTTTGTTAAACCTTGAATTAAGCTCATT